>NZ_JBARZC010000586.1:0-5445 GCF_049649345.1 Henriciella sp.
GTTGCAGCATCTCCTGCGCCGCTGCGGCCACCGAGATAGGACCGGAGCCCGGGACAGGCATGCGCGCCGCGCCGCCATTGATGAAAACGTACTGCGACGCCGGATTGCCGAGAACAAGCGGCAGGAAGGCTCTGGCGGCATGGAAGTGCGAAGACAGGCTGCCTTCGAGAAGAGTGTACCAGTCTTCGACGGCCATGCTCAGCAGGGGCGGTCCGGACCACCAGCCGCCGACGGAAGCGACGATCAGGTCGACAGAGCCATGCCGGGCGGCAATCTCATCGGCTGAATCGGCCCCTCCGGCCTCAGAGCCGATATCAGCCACAACCGGATCGAAGGCCCCGTGGCCATGACTGGCCGTCGCCAGGGCGTCCAGCTTGTCTGCAGAGCGCGAGGGAACAATGGTGGTCCAGCCCGCCGCGCGAAGCTGGCGGACGATGCCTTCTCCAACATCACCAGCCCCGCCAAGGACTATCGCCTTTTCTCCTGTCCCCATGTCCTATTGCTCCTCTGGTGGCGCCATAGCCGCCTGCATTGCGGCAGCCGTTGAAGGATCGAGTTCTGAGCTGTGGTGAACCAGCTCCCAGACCCCGCCGCGTTTTTCGAAGGTGTCCACATTGATGGCTGAGCCGACATAATCGACGGAGGCGGCGCGTTCGAAAACGATGAGATAGGTTGTCACCACCGCTTCATTGCCGCCGCCGCTGAACAGGAAGTTGGCGGCCACGTGCCGTTTGCCCGTGATAAAGGGGCGCGACTGTTCCAGTGCGGCTGCGATTTCTGCGCGCCCTTTCGCGACGCCAAAGCCAGACACGAACTCGGCGTCTTCTGCGAAGAAACTCGCATACAATTCGTAATCGGCGGCATCGAGCGCGTGATTGAGCCGGACGATGGTTCGCTTCATTTCGGCCTCGTCTTCGAGGCTCAGCGTTGAGGGTGCGGTGATGTAGCTGGCCGATTGCTGAGCGCTTGCCGGAGGGGCTGACAGGCAGACCGGCAGACAAGCGGCCAGGAGGAGTGCAACGAGCTTTTCAGTCATGAGAAGATGTCCTTTCTGCGAGTTACAGGCATCGAGCAGCCCCTGAAAATCGATGGGAAACAGAGAGATATGGCTGAAGCCGTGACGCGCGGCGACCTCAAGTCTGTCTGCAACGGCCTTTGTTTTAAGCCCCGCAGACCATAGGACGCGGCGGTTCTGGTCTTGCTTGCTCTGCCCGTGGGCTGGAAGCGCAAAAGGCAGGGTCAGACTTGCCGCGCCTAAGATCGTCTCGCGCCGTGTTGCCCCCCAGGGCGATGTCATGAGAAGAATTCCATTAGCGTGTCGGTTAGAAATTCGGGATTTTCGTCGCCGAGCCAATGGCCGGCTTTCGGGATAACCGCGCCGCGTACATCCTCGGCAACAGGTCTGAAAAGCTGCTCCACATAGGGGCCCGAACTTACCTCGCCGCCGATGGCCAGTACCGGGATGGAAAGGGGTGTTTCAGCAAGCGCCTTGTTGTCCTCGGCGTCTTGCCAGACCGACGCATAATATTCGATGCCAGCCCGCAGGGCGCCAGGCCTCGATATCGATCGTACATAAGCCTCGAAGTGATCCGCGCTAACCGCATCTGCATTGTGGGAAAGATGCCAGAAGAACCACGACAGAAGCTCGCGTTCCTTGCCCGCAAAAGCCATTTCGGCGACGTCAGGCACTGTGAAGAAGCCAAGATGCCAGTTGGCCCCATTGGTCCATTCAGGCGTCGGCGCCATGACGGTCTCGTAGCCGAAGCCGGGTAATCCGAATTCCATGACAGCAAGCCGCGTGACCCGCTCGCGAAACTGCGCGGCCAGGGAGAAGGCGACACCTGATCCCAGATCATATCCGGCAACAAACGTCTCGTTGATCTCAAGTGCGTCCAGGACCACAGCGATGTCCTTCGCCATGGTCTTCTTGTCATAGCCTGTGCGAGGGATTGAGGAGCCGCCGGCGCCTCTCAGATCCGGCACAATGACCTTGAACCGGGATGCAAGCCTCGGCGCAACCGCATGCCACATCAATCCGTATTGCGGCCAGCCATGGAGAAGGACGAGTGGGTGCCCCTCGCCTGCAACCCGGACGTATAACGAGTCTGTCGGGGTGACAGGAATACGGAACGTCTCAAAATCAGAAAGCTGCATCATGGGGTCCGTCAAATTCCAGGCTGTCTGATTGCGGGACGTTGAGGGCGCGACGGGGCATTCGCTGAGGGATTCTCTGTCGCAGAAGCACGGCCCTAGTCCGAGGTATCATCCATGCCGAACTCACCGAGACCCGCACCATCTGGCGTGGAATCCTCGGTCGGTCCGACAGTCGAAGCAGGCCAGTGTTCGCGGACAATCGCTCTCATGCCGTCGGCATACGGGCCTTCCCAGCTCTGTCCGAGTTCGGTCATTGCGTTCAGCCAGCCAATTGGCACAGCGCCGGCCTGAACAAGCCGCATGATCGCTGCGTCCTCGACCAACCGGCTATTGGTGCTCGAGACATCGACGACCACATACACACCGTAGCCAGCGGCAAGCGCATCGAGCGCCGTGTGACTGACGCAATTATCGATCGAAATCCCGCCGATGAGGATGTTGGTGATGCCTTCCTCTTTCAGCCAGGCGTCCATCTCGGCGGTAAAACCGGAGGATGTGTGACGCGGAAAGCGCCGCACATTCTCGGTCACATTCTCCGTGATCTCCGGAAGCATTGTGCCGTAATACTCATTCTCGGTGCCGAGCACCGCTGTCGGCAGATCGAAGAGCGGGTTGAATTTGGCGAATGCGGCGATGTTGTTCTTGTAGACGTCAGTCGGCATCGTGTTCATCAGATTGTCGAGGCCGCTCGTATAGTCGACATAAACCAGCGCAGTGTTTTCGGGGGTCATGCGCTGATCCGCCCCGCGCTGGATCGCCATGTCGATCGCAGCCTGTTCTTCGCTTGCATGGGCGGGCGCGGCAAAGACAAATGCTACGAATAATAGCGATCTGAGCATGGTGACGTCTTCCTGTTGCTTCAACAGACCTATCGCGTCTAAAAAGATAGACAATGAAGCAATATTGGTACTTGCGTTGCAAATACGGAACACGTGACTGATCTCAATCTCCTCAGAACTTTTGTGGCGGTTGCCGAGTGCCGCGGTGTCACACAAGCCGCCAAGGCCCTGGGCGTGCCGAAATCGACGGTCAGCCGGCAAATCGCAAAACTTGAAGAGCATCGCGATGCGTCTCTCTTCATTCGTGGCCGGACCGGACTGGACCTGACCCCCTTTGGGCACAGATTGTTCGAACAGGTGCGCCGGCCAATTCTCGAACTGTCTGAACGCAGGATCGAGCACAGCGAAGGGGGGCTTTCGGGCCTGGTCAGCCTCTATGCGCCCGCCGTGTATACGCGAGGTGTGCTGCAGCCGATCCTCATCGATTTTCTCGAAAGTCATCCAGGCATTTCCCTCGACCTGACCCTTGGCGACCGGTTCACCTCACCAGATGCCTCAGACGTTGATCTCGTTGTGCATGTTGGCTTGTCGCCCGGAAAGGCGTTTGAGATCTGGTCGCTGGCGCCGGTGGAAGCCCGTCTCTACGCTTCGCCGAAGCTTTTTGCAGAGGCTGCGCCGCCGAGGCACATCGCAGACTTGCAGAACTGGCCTTTCCTGACGAACAATTGTTCTCCCGGCGCCCACACGAAATTGAACCTCTTCCAGAAGGGGGAAAGCACCAGCGCGTCGACAGGCCCGGCGCGTCTGGTGGCCAGCGCGCCAGACCTCCTTGCGACCGCCGCCGAGAAGGGCACCGGTATCGCCCGACTACCCACCTTCATAGCCGAACCGTTTGTCAGCCAGGGAACGCTCATCCCGGTCCTGCCCGATTGCGTTCTCGACCGCCACACGGTCACCCTGGCCAAATGGCACCGCAACACCAACAAGTCGGCAAGGGTGCTGGCCCAGTTCCTTGTCGCCAAGCTGGGGCAGTAGGCGCGGCGCGATAATAACACTTCAGATTGGCTTGGGTTGTCTTCTTTCGGGATCCAGCCGTCCTTGCACGCCTTAGATGTGAAGCAAAAGATCGCTGCCAGATACTTTGACGAGAATTGCGCTCAATGCAGATTTCTTTTGTTGGCGCATCTGTTGGCACGCAATCCCTTTATGGCGCTGAAGGTAAACAATATTTTCACCCGCATTGGTGGATGCCCCCTTCACTACTTTCCTTGGATGCAGACGAAGACGATCAGGGCCCAGCATCGCCTGGATCTTGCGGGGATCAGGCATGCCCGTCCGTTGAGCCTGCCCGCCGCCGACCCGCGACCAAGGCGATCAAGAGCCCACACACTATCAGGATGACCACACCCGTGAGCGCGGTCTTGATCATGCCGTCAATACCCTCGGCGAACATCAGATTATCGACGTTTCCGGTCTTCCAGAAAACCCACTCACTGGCGAGGTGTGTGGCAAGAAGCCCGTTCCCGGTCCCAAGAAGAATGATACCATCGCCGGTGTCCGGATCGAAGCGGACAGCGGTGTTGATGGAGGGCTCATTGTTGCCATCGTGACCGATGATGAAATCGCCTTGGTTGTTTGGGGCATAGAGCATGACACCTAGCCCCCAGATGTCAGCGCCGAGCTTGGCCGCATGCGGATGGCGCATCTCACGCAGGGTCTCATCGGCGAGCAGGACATTACTGCGCGGTCTGGCATCCGGCAATTGCGCTTTCAGAAAGGCGGTGAGGTCAGCAGCCGATGTGAAGGCAGAGGTCGCGGCGAGCGCTGTGTAGTACCGAAAGGGCTCCGCTGTTCCGTCCTGGCGATAGTTTTCCGCAAGACCGCGCCGCCGCGCCTCGTCGAGATCGAATGTCGACCGCTGCATGCCGAGAGGCCGAAAGACCTCGTCTTTCATGAAGGTATCAAACGGGCGCCCAGAGACGTCCTCAATCAGGAGCTGAAGCAATGTGTAGCCACCTCCCGAATAGGCCCAGTCGCGGCCCGGCTCACGCACCAGACGAACCGGCCCGGTCGAACCGGGGGAGGCATCTGCCGGGTGTGAAAGGGACTCTTCGAGCGTCTGTAGGGCGTCTCTGGAGGCAAAGCCATTGTATCCCAGACCATCGCCAAGGCCGGCCGTATGGCTGAGAAGGTGCCTCACGGTAACGCCGGAACTGTCAAATTCGCCTGCAGGGAGGCTCCAGCGCTCCAAGTGGGCTTCTATGGGATCATCAAGGCCAATGCGCCCCTCCTCGACGAGCGTCATGACGCCCCAGGCGGTAAGCCATTTGCTGAGTGAGGCAACCTGAAAAAGCGTGTGTTCATCGACCGTCTCACCAGCTGAAACGAAATGCGTGGCGACAACCTCCCCACCCTCCAGCACAACCATCGCCAGATTGCCCGTTGCATCTCTTGCGATGATGTCGCGCGACGCGTCGATAAAGTCTGGCGCAGCCGGGGACGCCGCGATGGG
>NZ_JBARZC010000587.1:0-1759 GCF_049649345.1 Henriciella sp.
AGAATGACGAGGGAGAATTCGCCGGCGCGATCTCCTTTGCACTGATGACCGAAGCGCTGATCAGAACCCTGCAGCTGACCAATCTTCCGGCAGACGTCGAACTCGCAATCTCGGACGGCGAAGGCCAGATCTTCGGCAGCGCGCGTTTTACAGAGCTGCCGGTCAACTGGATCGAAGAAGCGACTAACGATGAAGATGCCCAACTCTTCATCTCCAATGAGGCGGATATCGGCTCTCTGGATGTGGCTATCCGCGCGATTGTCGACGGGCGTATGTATGCGATTATTTCCCGGCCATCGCCTGGATTTTTCAGCGAGTTTACGCTGCAACCGATTGAAACGGTGGGTATTCCGCTCCTTTCATTCACGCTGGCACTTCTGGCCGCATGGCTGGCTGTCGACGGGTTAGTCCTGAAATGGCTGTCCCGGCTCAGACGCCTTGCGATGATTTACGGCGAAGGCCACTACAATTTCCGGATTGGCGAAGAGTTCGAAAACGCACCGGACGAAATTGCCAATTTTGCCAATACATTTGACGGCATGGCCAACCGGATCGCAGAGCGCGATTCAAGCCTGCGTAGCGCGATTGCCACTCGCGATGCGGCCGTGAAGGAAATCCATCACCGGGTGAAGAACAACCTTCAGATCGTTGCCAGCTTTCTCAATCTGCAGCGCCGGCAGCTACAGGACCCTGCTGCGCGCGAGGTTATTTCGGCAGCGCGCCACCGCATCGATGCGCTCTCGATCGTGCATCAGACGCTCTATCAGCACGAACGCCTCGAAACGGTTCACATGCAGCCTTTCCTCCAGGCTCTCCTCTCGCACCTCGCCGGCGCCCTCGGCATGGGAGAATGCCGCGTCACGGTCGAAAATGAGATTGCGGAAATTGACCGGTCTGCCGATGATGCAATCCCAGTCGCGCTCTTCGTGCTGGAGGCCGTCACAAATGCGATGAAATATGCATTTGATGACGACGGCGGTGTGATCACAGTTCGCTTGTTCGAAGAAGGAGAGCACATCGTCCTGACAGTGTCCGATAATGGATTCGGAGCGGAGTTTGAAGATGACGCCGATAGCAACTCGACGGGGCTCGGCTCTCGCCTCATGTCCGCCTTCGCCAAGCAGCTGCGAGCAGAGATGAGCCAGCATTCTCAGCCTGGCGAAGGATTCACAGTCAAACTAAAAATGCCACGCGAAGCGGCCGTGAAGCGCGAAGGCGTGTTTTAGGCATTTTCGCCCTGCATTATGAGATGAGTTTCAGCGTCCGAGAGATTGGGGGCAAGCGTGTGAGGTTTCTCCGGGACAAATCTGTCACCGTGCAGATTGTGAACCGTCACACGGCAATCTCGTCCCGACACGTCTATCAGATTGAAGCTCGCTGGATTGCTCCGCAGGCGTGTCGACAACGTTCCCGCAGACAAGGCGACATAAGCTTGAGCCTTGTGCTCGACAACCGTAACGGATGGAGCATGCACATGGCCGGTCAGCAGAAATCGGATGCCGCTTTGCGCCAGGCGGCGGCTCGCCCTGCGTCCCCTCTTCGTAGCGGTCCGGAGGGGCGCATCTGGCGGAGACAAGAATGGATGATGGCAGATAAGAAAGCTTCGGCGGTCTGAATTATCCTTCGCTTCGGAAATGACCGTTTCGAGTTTCTCCAGATTGACCGAGCCTTCCGCCCAGTTGCTCCGAGTCTGCCAGCCTCGGGCCGTATTCAGTCCGACAAGGCAGGCTTTCTCTAAGAGGAGCGGCCCCTCCAGATC
>NZ_JBARZC010000588.1:0-2889 GCF_049649345.1 Henriciella sp.
TTGACGAAATGCGTCATGCCGAACTTCTCGCCCCATTCTTTCTTCGAGTTGTTGATGTCGACACCGACGATCATGTCCGCCCCCGCCATCTTCGCGCCCTGGATGACGTTGAGGCCGATCCCGCCGAGGCCGAAGACGACGACATTATCGCCGACCTGCACCTTCGCCGTATTGACCACGGCGCCAACGCCCGTCGTCACCCCGCAGCCGACATAGCAGGCCTTGTCGAAGGGCGCGTCGGTGCGGATCTTGGCCACCGCGATCTCCGGCAGGACGGTAAAGTTCGAGAAAGTCGAGCAGCCCATATAATGATAGATCGGCTTACCTTTATAGCTGAACCGGCTCGTCCCGTCCGGCATCACGCCCTTGCCTTGCGTCGCGCGGATCGCTGTGCAGAGATTAGTCTTGCCGGAGAGGCAGCTTTTGCACTGGCGGCATTCGGGCGTGTAGAGCGGGATCACATGATCGCCCGGCTTCACGCTGGTCACGCCCTTGCCGACCTCGCGCACAATGCCTGCGCCCTCATGTCCGAGAATGGATGGGAAAATGCCTTCTGAATCGAGCCCGTCCAGCGTGTAGGCGTCTGTGTGACAGATGCCTGTCGCCATGATCTCGACCAGGACTTCGCCCTCTTTCGGGCCTTCCAGGTCTACTTCGACGATTTCCAGCGGTTTCTTGGCTTCAAAGGCAACAGCGGCGCGCGTTTTCATAAGTGTCATCCTCGCGGGGTCTTCAGGTTTGGCGCAACATGTAGAATTCGCTCCCGCGGGGCAAGCCAAAGCGCCCAGATCAGCGGCCGTACAACACGTTGAGCACTGGAAGATGACTCAATGTTTAGGTGCCGCCCAGTCCCATTACGGAACAGCTCAGCCTCTGACCCGTTAATTCAACACTAATCCACGAAGGAGACCTGACATGAAGAATCTCATGATTACTGCTGCTGCTTCCGCCCTTATCTTTGGCGCTGCGGCATGTACAGAAACTGAAACAGAATATGGCGAAACGTCTTATGACGAGACGCAGACCGCCGAAATGACGAACGAAACGGACGAAACCGCCATGGACGACGAAGTCCTGATGGCTGAAACCGATACCGACACGGACGTTGACATGATGGACGTGGAAACCGTCTATCTGACATCGACCGAACTTAGCGCTGACGAACTGATTGGCGCTCCCGTGATCGGCTCGACCGGTGACGACATTGCTACAGTCGACGATTTCCTGATCGGCCCAAATGGCGAAATCAAGTCCGTTATTTTCCGGGAAAGCAACTTCCTTGACGCCATTGGTGACAAGGGTGCCCTTCCATTCAACGAGCTTGACCTGACGATGAACGCCGGAGATGAAGCGCGTTTCACGGTCGCCATGACTGAAGAAGCGATCGAGAACGTTGAAGAGTTTAGCCAGGACGGTCTTAATGACTATCGTCTTGCTTCGGAAATGATCGGCACGACCGCAGAGTTTATCAATTCCGATGAGTCGATCCGCATCAACGACATCATTCTGACCGAGAATGGCCAGGCCACCTACGCCATTGTGGGTGACATGATGGACGATGAACGCCAGCTCGCCTTCAACAGGATCAATGTTGAGCAGGGTGACGGCGGCGAAATCATCATCGATGCGGCCTATGACGATCTCGAAACCATGCCGATCTTCAAGTATCACGAAGATGTCGATGCTGACGGCTATTCCGATGATGACGATCTGGAAGACGATATGGATATCGACGCCGACGCATCGCTCGATGCCGATACCGACAATGAAATGGAAAACGAATACTAAGACATCCGTTTCTAACCGACAGGCGCAGATTGAAGCGCCACAGGCCGGTCCCGCCCACAGCGGGGCCGGTCTTGCTTTGTGCATCGATAAGAAAAGCCCCGGACCTCAGGCCCGGGGCTTTTGTCTTGTCATGTTCGCGTCAGGACGATCAGGTCCGGCGCTCGGCTTCGAGCTTGGCGGTCATGCTGTGGATCTTGTCGATCAGCGCCTCGGCAGAGCCATTGGTCCGGTCCAGCAGCGCCAGGAACTGGGCCTGCTGCTCAATGGCCAGCCAGATCAGATTGCCATCAATATCAAGCGCCACATCAACGACCTGATATTGGCCGCCGCGATTGAGGACGCGCCAGCGCACATCCATTTTCTTGCCATCCGTGCGCGCAATGGTCGTGTCGACGATGGAATCATTGGCCGTGCGGTCGGTCGATCCCTGGATCACGACCTCATTGCCACGATAGGCATCGAGCTCGTTCTCGTAGACCGCCAGCGCATATTCCCTGAAGGCCGCCTGATAGTCGGCGAGCTCCTGCTGGGTGAACCGGCGGGAATATTTGCCAATCACGAATTTCGACACAGCGTCGAAATCTGCAAATTGCTCCATATAATCGCTGAACAGCTCCGTACGCTCGGTCCGGCCGAGTTGCGGATTGTTCAGTGAATCGAGGACCTCATTGGCATTCTGTTTGACAAAACTCTCGGTCTTGCCATCAGCCAGTGCCGGCGAGGCCACCACCGCAAGCGTTGCGGCGCTAATTATCAGTTTACGTAGTATCATGGCTCCTAATCCTGCTCTGTCGCGGGCCCTGACCCTTCATCGTCTTCAAAATCACCAAAATCATCGAAATCAGGCAAATCTTTGTAGGGATCGTCCTCAATTTCGCCATTTCTGATGGCTGCCTGGCGTTGGGACGTATAGTTCCGGCGCAGGGCAATATAGGGTTCTGGCTGCTCTCGCAGCGTCTCGACCGCCTCGATCAGCCGCGCGCGCGCTGAAATCGCGCCAAGGACGGTCCGCCCGAGGGCGATATCGTCATCGAGATCGGGATCACTTTCGAATTCGGTCCAGGTCAGCGGGTCGAACGCGCGGTCGACGCCCATGCCGAC
>NZ_JBARZC010000589.1:0-2192 GCF_049649345.1 Henriciella sp.
TGAAACATCTTTACCTCGTTTGCGCCATAGCGCTTATTCCCGGAGCCGCTTTCGCCCAAAGCCAGGTAGAACGGCTTGAAAGCCTCTCTGAAGACATGTCGCGGGTCATGGCAGTGATGATGGCCAACGAGGTCGAAGCGCAGGGTGGCGATGGCGCGGCATTGCGCAGTGCCGCAAGTGCGATGCCGCCATGGGATGACCGTATGCGTGCCGCAGGTGCGTGTATGCTGGACGGCTACGAAAGCGCTTCAAGCCGTGCCGAAGTTGATTCGATGCTCAGCAATATGGAGAGTGCAATCAATCAGATGCCGTCGATGACGATGACTGAATTCACCGAAAGTGATATGAGCGACGGGATGATGCCACAAGGCATGACGCTCGAGCAGACGGCCGCGATCAACGAGCAATGCGGCGTAATGGAACTGCAAATGGAAGCGATGCAGCAATCGGGCTTCATGGAAGCGATGATGACTGCCGGTTCGACGGTTCCCGATAGCTGACCCTTGATAGCGGGGTGCCGTGGCCGGCCGCGACACCCGACCGATCCGCCGCTCTGGCGCTTTTCGGCGATATTTCATCGCGGCCGATCCCGGGGCTTTTTTTCACCATCCGGACGTCCTATCTAGCTGTGATGAAACGCAATCGCCCGGATTTGGCCAAAAGGCGCTTTGAGCGGCAATTCAGCTATTTCTCGGCGCGGCTTCCGGTGATGGAGCGCCTGCGCAAACCGGGATCGACGATTGCCCGGATCAGCATCGGCATCCTTTTGATCATCGGCGGATTGCTCGCCATCCTGCCGGTTCTCAACGTCTGGATGATACCGCTGGGCCTGCTCATCCTCGCGATCGACCTGCCCCTGCTACAGGGACCGGTCACCAGGCTGATCATCTTCGGTCGCCGGAAGATCGGCAATCTGCGCCGCCTCTGGTTCCGGCGTGGGGCCTGACACCGCTATCCGTCGATCCTGATCTTTTCGTTCTTCGGATCATAGGGGCTGTCCTCGACGATCTCGGCATCCCAGAGCCCATCAAGCATCTTGACCTTCAGCCTTGTGCCCACGGCCGAGACCTCGGGTTTGACATAGCCCATGCCGATGGATTTGCCGAAAGCCACCGAATATCCCCCCGATGTCAGACGCCCCACACGGGTATCACCATCATAAAGCGCTTCGCGCCCCCATGGATCGGCGTCGTCAGGTCCGTCGATCAGCAGTGTCACGCACTTGGAGCGAATACCCTTGGCCTCCATCTCGGCCTTGCCATGGAAATCCTTGGACAAGTCCACAAAACGCGGCAGGTCAGCCTCGAGCGGGGTCGCATCGCGGCCCAACTCGTTCCCGAATGCGCGATAGGACTTTTCCTGCCGCAGCCAGTTCTGCGCCCGCGCACCGACCAGTTTCAACCCATGCGGCTCGCCCGCCTTCATAAGTAGGTCCCAAAGGTAATTCTGCATCTCGATCGGATGGTGCAGCTCCCATCCCAGCTCGCCGGTGTAGGCCACGCGGATCGCGTTCACCGGACACATGCCCAGTTCGATCTGCTTGGCGGATAGCCACGGGAACCGCTTGTTCGACAGCGCCGTCGCCGGATCGGCATCCTTGATCACCGCATTCAGCACATCGCGCGATTTGGGCCCCGCGATGGCGAAGACGCCCCAGCGCGTGGTCACATTCTCGACCCCCAGCCACTGGCCAGTCTCGGCATTGTCCGCCCACCAGTCCTCTTCGGCTTTCTTGAGGTAGTCGGTGTCATAAGCCTCCCACGCGCCGGCTGAAACGAGGTAGAATTCATCCTCTTTCAGGCGCACGATCGTGTATTCGGTGCGTGTGGTCCCATGGCCGGTCAACGCATAGGTCAGGTTGATCCGACCCACCTTGGGCAGGCGGTTGCAGGTGAACCAGTCGAGAAAGGCCGCCGCTCCGGGGCCGAAAACGCGATGCTTGGCAAAGGCTGTCGCATCGACAAGACCGACGCCTTCGCGGATCGCCCGAGCCTCGTCCACAGTGTATTGCCACCAGCCGCCGCGCCGGAAGGACCGCGCGTCGTGGTCGAAACTGTCGGGCGCATCCAGCGGGCCATAATAATTGGGCCGCTCGAACCCGTTCACGCAACCGAACTGCGCGCCCAGCGCCTTTTGCCGGTCATAGGCAGGGCCGGTGCGCAGCGGGCGGCAGGCCTCACGCTCTTCATCGG
>NZ_JBARZC010000590.1:0-2296 GCF_049649345.1 Henriciella sp.
CCTCTCTCCCCTCCCGGCAGGTCCGGAGCGGGGGCCTCAGGTCTCTCGGGCCAGACCACGGCGCGAGCGGCCCTGTACAGCCAGCCCTTCCTCGACAAGCCGGTCAGAGGCAGTCTCCAGCTCGGCCTCAAGGCGCGCATACATCTGTTTTCGATTGAGCCCTGCCGGCAACGGCGGCAGCGCTTCATAGACGACCAGGCCTGGCCGGCGGGTCAGGCCGTGGGGCTTCCAGCAAAGCCCGGAATTGGTCGCCAGCGGCAGGACCGCCACGCCTAGCGCATTATAGAGCGCCGTCACGCCGGCAGGCTTGTAATCGAGCGGCGCGCCGATCGGCTGGCGTGTGCCTTCAGGATAGATCACCACCTGCCGGCCCTCGCCGGTGCGCGCCCTGGCCTCTTTCACCATCGTCTTCAGCGTCTTCGACGTGCCCGCCCGGTCAATCGGGATCATGCGCGACTTCAATGCAAACCAGCCAAGCGCCGGATACCAGAGCAGCTCGCGCTTCATGATCAGGGCCGGGTCGCTGAACAGGAGGAACGGGATGAACACATCCAGCATCGCCTGGTGCTTTCCGGCGATCAGCAGCGGGCCATCGGGGATATGCTCGCGCCCGCGCAGCTCGACCTTCACGCCGCAGATCAGGCGCAGGCCAAGCCGGACATAGCGGCAGAACAGCCTGATGACGCCCATCGCAAAGCGGCGCGGCATGAGCATGGCCGGCAGGGCGCCGACGCCAATCACCGCCATGCCGCCATAGAGCCAGACAAAGAAAACCAGAGACCGAACTGTATTCACAAAGTCGCCTTTAGCGAATGTGAGACCGTCCCGCCAGCCGCCCAGCGCGCCGCCAGTCCGGCTGCCACAGGCGTGACGGCCAGGATCACCAGATCCCAGAAGTCGAGCGACAGTTGCGGCAACAGATAGCTCTGCGCGCCTGCGCTTCGGGCAGAGAAAATGATCATCGCAGTGACGGCCAGCGCGGCGACCGATCCGGCTGCGCCAGCCTTCAGGCCCAGCGTCCAGAAGCGGCGCTCGAACAGACGCGCAATGAACCCGTCCTCGGCGCCTGCCAGATGCAGCACATCGACAATATCCTTGCGCGCCAGCAGGGCGGCATGGGTGGCAAAGGCGATGACAGCGATGGCCGTGGCCGCCAGCAGCAATACGATCCCGATCGCCGCCATGCGCAGCGTGCGCAGCGCATTGCGCGCCTCTGCGGCATAGGTCGAATGGGCTTCAGCGACGGCGTTGAAGCCGCGCGCGGCAAGCGCTGCATCAATGTCGTCTGGCTCTGCCGGTTCATCTGCCATCGTCTCCACCGCGATCAGCAGCGGCAGGGGCACGCCTTGCGGAATGCCGCCCGGCCCGAAGCTTGGTGCGAGCAGGTCCTCGAGGTCTTCCTGGGTCAGCGCATCGGCAGATGCCACGCCGTCGAGGCCGCGGACAATTTCGGCGGCCTCCTCGACGCCGCGCCGGTCTGTGTCCATCAGGCGGACCGTCATCTGGCCTTCGACCTGCGCCGACCAGGCCTTTGCGGCGGTATAGGTGCCGCGCGCCGTCAGCGCTGCCAGCACGGCCAGAAAGCAGAGCGCGGCGACCACAAAGAACAGGGCCGCTTCCCGGGCATCGCTTTCCGGCAGGAGAGGCGTTGGCTTAGACATCAGGCGCCCTCGAACTCCACATCCTGAACCAGAATGCCATGCTGGAGGCGCAGCACAGGCGCTTCAAATTCGCGGATGATGTGCATGTCGTGCGTCGCGATCAGAATTGTCGTGTCGATCCGCCGGTTGAGTTCCTGGAACAGGCGGAAGATGCGCCGCGCCATTTCAGGATCGACATTGCCTGTTGGCTCATCGGCGATCAGAAGGTCAGGCTTGTTGATCAGCGCGCGGGCAATCGCAACGCGCTGCTGTTCGCCGCCCGAAAGCTGCGGCGGGCGTGCATGCAGCCGCTCGCCAAGGCCGACCCAGCGGAGCAGGTCGACCACCTCATTGCGGTAATTGGCTTCCTTCTGGCCGGCCACGCGCAGCGGCAGGGCGACATTCTCGAACGCTGTCAGATGCTCGAGCAGGCGGAAATCCTGAAACACGACACCGATCCGGCGGCGCAGGGCCGAGAGCTGCTTGCGCTTCAGCATCCCCGTGCGCTGGCCGAACAGGCGCACCTCACCGGAACTTGGCGCGAGCGCCAGGTAGAGCAGCTTCAGCAGGGAGGATTTTCCCGCCCCCGACGCGCCCGTCAGAAAGGTGAAAGAACCCGGCTTCAATCTGACATCAATATCTGACAGAACCTCGTC
>NZ_JBARZC010000591.1:0-2366 GCF_049649345.1 Henriciella sp.
TCATAGCGCTGATCATCATCGAACCGAGATCTTCAGACTCGAACTGAAGCGGTGAAACATTGACCGCAATTGATGTCTCGGTGAAGCCCAGCCTGTGCCAGCGCGCTGCCGCCCGGCAGGCCTGGCGTGTGATCTGGGTCCCGATCTCGCCGATCAGACCTGTCGCTTCGGCAACAGGAATGAAGACATTGGGAGAAACGATCCGCCCGCTTTCAAGCTTCCACCTGGCCAGCGCTTCAGCGCCGACGATGCGGCCCGTGCGCAAATCGATCTTGGGCTGAAAGACGGGGATGAAACGCTTTTGCTCGACAGCGATGCGCACTTCGGCTTCGAGGCGTTTGCGCGCGGCATCCTGACGGTCGAACTTCGGCGAGTAGAACTGGAAGTCCGCAGTATCGTTGCGCCGCGCCTGGAAGAGGGCCGAGTGGGCACGCTTGCGGATATCCGGCGCGGACTGGCCGTCCTCGGGGATCATTACAATACCAATCGATGCCGGCACACGGCAGGTTTTGCCTGAAATCTCATAGGGCTGGCGCAGGCTGTCGATCAGATCGCGCACCAACCGCATGACTTCGGGGCGCGCACCGACCTGATCGATCAGGATCGCAAATTCATCTGACTGAAGGGCGAACACCTTCCAGCTTCCAGGCTGAAGCGACCGGCTCTTTTCGCGTGAGGACACAAAGTTCGCGAGGCGCCGGCCCATGGCGACATAGAGTTCATTGCCGAGCGCGCTGTCGCCGCTGGCCGAAACCTGCTCCAGCCCGTTGGCATCAATCAGAATAAATGCGGCCGGTTCTTCGAAGATCGCCGTGGAAATACGCGACGTCAATTCCTGGGCCAGGCTGAGCGAGTTGCCGAGCCCTGTGCGTTCATCTGTGTAAGCCGCGTTTCTAAGCCGGTCATTATCAGCCTGAAGGCTGTTATAGGCCCGTACAATCTTGGTTCTGAGGAAACGAAACTCGTTGAACATGAGCATCTGTGAGGCGCGCGATGAGAGGCCGTTCCTGAGCCGGTCCACCGTTTCGGAGAGAAGCCGCGTCTGGCTGCCGGCGACCTTTGCGAAATAATTGGTCAGCGCATAGGCCACCGCAGAAACCATGAGGATCGACGCAAGAATGGTCGTCAGCGGCAAGGGCAGGCGGCTCGGGATCAGTGGCAACATGAAGAGCTGCGCAACCGTGGTCTCGCCGTCGCCGATTGAATACGTCTTACCCTGGCGCAGAATGACCGGATTGCGTTCGCCCGCGAGCAGATTGCCCTCCATGTCCAGGAGGACGGCCTTGTCCCCGGCGATCGAGGTGATCACATTCCTGGCCGCGTCCGTGTCGCCTTCGGCCAGAGCCGGCTCGATCGCATCCACGATACGGGTTGCAAAGTCTTCGCTTTCGGATTTGGCCCTGTAATCGGCCGCGCTGACATAGATCAGTGCAAAGAGCGTCGACAGCACAAGGCCAAGCAATGCCGCGCAAACAGGAAGCGCGACTTCAAAACGCATCTTCGCCAACTGGCGCTCAAATCTCGACGTCTTGGGCAGGGGATTTACTCTCGCCAACTGATAAAAAGCCTCGTCTCGCCTACCTTTGATCCTAAACTTTAGAATTCCGTGAATGAATCTGTTGTATCTGTTCTGAAAGAGACCGAGTAATCAGGCCCTGTCATGAGTAAAAACCGCACAGCCACAGTCACCCGGAAGACGCGCGAGACAGATATCACCGTCACGGTGGATCTGGACGGGACCGGCAAGGCCGACGTTGAAACCGGCGTTGGTTTCTTCGATCACATGCTCGATTCGCTGTCGCGCCACAGCTTTATTGATCTGACCATGAAGGCGAAGGGCGATCTTCACATCGACGCCCATCACACGGTCGAGGACACAGGCATCGTCATCGGCCAGGCGATCATGGAAGCGCTCGGCGATTTTGCCGGCATCAACCGCTTCGGGCACGCCTATATACCGATGGACGAGACGCTGAGCCGGGCGTCGATCGATCTCTGCAAACGGCCATATCTCGTCTGGAAAGTCGACTTCCGGCGCGACAAGATCGGCGATCTCGACACTGAACTCTTCAAGGAGTTCTTTCACGCGCTCGCCGGGAATGGCGGCATGTGCCTGCACGTCGAGAACATCTATGGCGAGAACAATCACCACATCGCCGAAAGCTGTTTCAAGGCGACGGCGCGCGCGCTGCGCATGGCTGTGACCGCCGACCCGCGCCTTCAAGGCAAGCCGGCGAGCACCAAGGGCAGCCTCTAGGTTCGGAACCACCGCTTCTGCAGCTCGCTGAGCGGCGCGAAAACCGACAGCGGGTCTCGTTCACCGCAATCGGAACACGGGCAAATGTGGATGATCGAAACCTTCAGGT
>NZ_JBARZC010000592.1:0-19382 GCF_049649345.1 Henriciella sp.
ATACTTGGTCGCCCAAGAGCGATCGGTTGGACTGGTCGCCGCCAGTTCTGGCCCTGTACGGCCTGAAGATGCCGCCAGAAGATCGGCAGGCCTGGTTCCAGTTGGTGCACCCGGACGATGTGGCGCGCGTAAAAGCCGAACTGTCCACGGTTGGTCCGTCCGGAAGCGAAAGTTTCAGCTGCATGTTCCGCATCGTGCGCCCGGATGGGTCGGTCCGCACGATCATCGACCGCGGCACGATTGAACGCGATGCGGCGGGTATGGCGACGGCCGTGCATGGCATCCAGATCGATGTGACAGACGAGATCGCGCAGGACACGCCGGAACACGCCGGCGAAGACCGGTCTGACAGCCGCTACCGGACCCTGTTCGAAGCCATCGATGAGGGGTTCTGTATCGTCGAGCTCCGGTTTGATCGGCCTGACCACGACATTGATTACCGCGTCGTCGAGGCCAATGCCGCATTCTACGAGCGCACCGGCTTTCCCCGGGAAATCCTCGGCCAATGGTTGCGGGATGCTGCGCCCGACCTGGAGGAGCATTGGTACGAAGTCTATGGCGCGGTGGCGAAAACACGAACGCCGAAGCGGTTCGAGCAGGATTCCGACATGCTCGGGCGATGGTTCGATGTCTATGCGTTTCCAATTGACCGGCCAGAAGATTGCCGCGTTGCGATCCTGTTCAACGACGTTTCGGAGCGCAAACGGCACGAAGAGCAGGCCCGCTTCCTCACGCACGAACTCAATCATCGCGCCAAGAATTTGCTGACGCTCGTCCAGGCGATCGCCAGACAGACCGTTGCCAGCGACAGCCATGATTTCCTCGACCGTTTTGGCGCGAGGCTCGCCGCCCTGTCGTCTGCGCAGGATGTTCTCGTCGGACGGTCCGGGCTGAATGTTCCGCTCGCGAAACTGGTTCACTCACAGCTGGCGCATCTGTCGGATCTCATCGGCGACCGGATCACGGTATCGGGCCCGGCGCTGGCGCTGAAGCCGGACAAGGCGCAGGTCCTCGGCATGGCGCTTCACGAGCTTGCGACCAATGCTGTCAAATACGGCGCTCTTTCATCCGCAGGCGGACGAATTGAGATAAGCTGGTCGACAGATGACCGGCCAGCGGCAGACCCCCGCTTGCGCATGTCCTGGCGCGAGACTGGGGGGCCGCCGGCAGAGGAACCGCAGAAGCGCGGCTTCGGTTCGATCGTTACGACCACACTCGTTCAGAGAAGTCTGGGCGGCGATGTCGACGTTGAGTTTGCGCCCACGGGGCTGGTCTGGCGCCTGTCCTGTTCGGCCGAGGACAATCTCATTCCAGATGCGGCTGGTTGAACGGGCGCGCGGACGGCACGGGGGCATTCCCCCCTTTGCGTCAGCGCCGCTCCGCAATCACGATGATTTCCGGGCTGGTTTCGGTGACAGGCGTGCCGTCCCATTCGCCATATTGAGCGTGGACGGCAAAGCCGGCGCCGCTAAGCGCGGCATTGAGCGCTTCCACGGAGAGAAAGCGCAGCGTGCTGATGCTGACTTTCGGCGCGGGCCAGGCCGGCGATGTGAAAGTGTGGGTGAAGGTGACGGTCTGGCCGTCGAAGGGGCGGATGATCTCGCGGCAGTCGATGTACGGTATGGCGTCCACGGTGATTTGCTTGGCCTTGTTGCCCGTCCAGTTGTCCCAGGCGCGGGCTCCGGGGTTGCGGGTCTCGAAGGCGAAGCGGCCACCGGGTTTCAGAGCGCGGTGGACGGCGGCGAGAAAGCTCGCGATCTGCTGGTCCCCGATCAGCACCTGAAAGGCGTGGCCCGTCATCACCGCGAGGTCGAACTCGTTGTCCCAGTTCTGGGTTTCGAGGTAGGCGCAGACCCAATCGATACCGGCCTTCTGGCGCGCGATCTCCATCATGCCTTGCGCCGGGTCGATGCCGGTGAGGCGGCCTTTATGGCCAGCAGCGCGGGCTTCCTCTAGCAGCGTGCCGGTGCCGCATCCGATGTCGAGCACGTCTTCGGCGGCTAATATGTGCGGCAGATAGAAGTCATAATCCTCTCGACCTGCCGTCTCGCAAATCGCGTCATAGAGACGAGCGAGGGCCGGGTCTGAGAAGAAACGGTCTGGCTCGCTCACCAACGCCAAAAGCCACGCTTCTCGCCCAACATTTGCTGACTGAACCAACATGCGGCGCACGTCAGACTGAAAACGACAAAGAGCAACGGATTGGTCAAACCGGGGTCGCCGACCGAGAAGCCTGCGGCGAGGTAGAGCAAGGGTGGGCCGAGCCAGAGCACGAGTGGCAGGCGGATAACCCAAAGCGCTGCGGCAAGGCCTAGAATTACGGCGACCCAAATCCGCAGCTGCAACAGTTCCGGGCCAGAACGGTACCACATGAACTGAAACTCGAAGGCCAGCCAAAGACAGCAGACGATCACGGGAAGAGCACAAGCGGCTATGGCGCGTCTGGTTGTGACTACGGCTCTCATCGCGTTCTCATTAACCCCTGTCTTGCGGTTCGCCGCCCTCGATCTGGTCGAAATTGATATCGCCGGTCTGCGCATGGGCGGTGGCGGAGCCTGTCGACAGCATTGCAAGGAGACAGCCTCCGGCAATGCCCAGAAAGGCGGCCGCGACGTTGGCGCGTCGCCAGCGCCGCGCGGGCCGGCGATGTTTCAAGCTTTCACCAGCCCAATCTCCCGCAACCGTTCCATCAGATAGTCCTGCGCGGTGATCGGCGGCTGGGCTTCGCCGCCTTCTTCGAGACACTGCGGCAGCTGCTCGATCAGGAAGTCCTGATTGAAGTGCAGGAAGAAGGGCGTCGAATAGCGCGGAAATTTGGCGCGTTCCGGCTCTGGGTTCACGACGCGGTGGGTGGTCGAGGGCAGGACGCCGCCGGTCAGGCGCTGCAGCATGTCGCCGCAATTTATGACGAGCGCGTCGGGCGGCGGGTTTACGCTGAGCCATTTGCCGGAGCTGTGTTTGACTTCCAGCCCGGCCTCCTCGGCGCCGAGCAGGAGGGTGATGACATTGATGTCTTCATGCGCGGCCGCGCGGACCGTGCCGGCTGGCGGCGGGTTTTTCTGCGGCGGATAATGGAGCAGGCGGAGGATGGAATTGCCTTGCTCGACCTTGTCGTCGAACCAGTCTTCCGGGAGGCCGAGGTGCAAGGCGACGGCGCGCAGCAGGGTGCGGCCAAACTCGTCGAGCTCATTGAAGAAGGCGCGCGTGGCGGTGTCGAACTCCGGCACTTCGTCGACGGCGGGCGTGTCCTTCATCGTGGCGCGGTATTTCGAGCCTTCGGGAAGGTCGCGGCCGGTGTGCCAGAATTCCTTGAGGTCGGCGGCGGTCTGGCCCTTGGCGTTTTCCGTGCCGAAGGGGGTGTAGCCGCGCTGACGACCGCCGGCGGCGTCGTGGTATTGCTCCTTCGCGTCCTCTGGCAGTTTGAAGAAGTCTTTCGCCGCCTCATTGGCGCGGGCGATCACGGCCTGGTCGACCGGGTGGCCGGTGATCACGGCAAAGCCGGTTTCGCGGAAGGAGCGGCCGAGCTTGTCGGCGAAGGCGGCCTTGTCCTCTTTCCAGAGGGCGAAGGGGATCGGTTCGAAAAGATCTGTCATGACGGGCGCGAATATACGCGCGCTTTAGCGCTTTCCCAAGCCCGCGCGGTCAGACGATGCTGCGGCATTTGCGGCGGGGCTTCTCGCCTAGTTGAATTCATCCGGCCCGCCGAGCATGCGGTGGACCGGCCATTGGGCGAAGGCGAGGTAGAAGAAGGAGGCGATATTCAGGATCGGCACGAACATGAGCAGAGACCAGGCGCCATTAAAGCCCGCCTTGGCCCAGATCTGCCACATGGCGAGCACGAATGTACCGACAATCGCGCCGTAAACGAGAAGCAGGAGGAGGGCTGGGATCATGGGGTGTTCCTTTTCTGATGAGCGAGAGCGCCATCCAATTGAGGTAAGCGGTCCGCACGGTCGCTTCAATTGGTTGGGCCGAAGAGTCCAATTTTACCGCGAATTTCGCCGATCAGGCGAGCTTCGTTAATATCCGTAGGCAGATTGTTAACACACAGAGGGTTTTCGGCTTGTCCTGTTAACCATACGGCAAATGTCTGACGGCACCCTCATCCTCAGTCACCGAGGCGTGACGTGATGGAAATAATGGCCCGGCAACAAGGCGCAAAAGCCAGCCGGGCGGGTGAAAGGAAACGAAGATATGCCTTACTCTGATATGGCGATGGATGTGGCACCGGAGACGGGCCTCACAAAAGATGCAAGCGGCGACGATCTGTGCCGTGTTGGCCTGGCCTACTCTGAAGGTCTTGGTGTCGACAGCGACATGGTCGCCGCGCACAAATGGTTCAACCTGGCGGTTCTCAAGGGCTCCGAAGCGGCCAAGGAATACCGCTCGCAGATGGCTGATCTTCTGTCCTCTGAGGAAATCAAGGCTGCCCTGAAAAGCGCCCGCGACTGGCTGAAGCTGGCCAACTAGGGTTTAGCCTAATCCCTCAGCGCCCCTGAGACATCATAGTAGAACGAGAAGTCGACGGGCAGGGCGGCGCGGATCCATTGCTGGACGAAGAGGTTTTCGGCGGCGATTTTCGAGCGCGGCACATAGACGACATCGAAGCGGCGAAGCGGCGTCCAGTCAGCGAGCGCCGGATCATTCAGGCCTGAATTCACATCGATCACGGCGGTCATCACCTGGCCGCCCGGCATGCGCCGCATCAGCGCGACATTGGACGGCTTGGCGCGGTCATTAAAGCCGCCCGCCATGATGATCGCCTGGAGCGGATCGATCTGGCCCGGAAGGTCCATCATGCCCGGGGCGTTGACCTCCCCGCCGACAAAGATGCGCTGGCTCTCAAAGCCGGTCGGGATAACGTCGATATCGGGGTCTTTCAGCTCGCTCGCATAGGCCTGCATCAGCGCAGCGCGGATCTCGCCAGCCGAGCGGGCAGAGACCTGGACGGCGCCTATATAAGGCAGGCTGATCGAGCCATCGGGCGCCACCACCGTTTCGCGGTTAAGCTCGGGCGCTGTGTGAAAGATCACGGACAGCGTGTCGCCCGGCGCCATCAGATAGGAATAGTCGCGGCCATCCTCATGACGCCAGTCCATGACCGGGAATTGCGGCGAGGGTGCCGGTTCCACGGTCTGGCAGGCGCCGAGAATCAGCGCCAGTGGAATGAGGGACACTCGGATCATCGCGACTCGGTCGATATTTGCTGCAGTAGACGCCAAGGCTCTTCGTTAATGCTTAAGGAATTATCAAGCGCACTGGGGCAGTGATAGGCTTAACCAGGCAATGCGTGAATCGGAAGTGGAATGACGGAGAGGGAAGACTGGGGGGCAGGATCAACTGCCCGCACCGATCAGACGCCCGCCCGCCATCGTCCGCGGATCGGGCCGGTCGAGGTCGCGCTGCAATTGTGGCGGGCCAAATGGATCATGCTGCTCGTCTTCCTGCCGATCTTCCTGGCCGGGCTTTATGCCGCCTTCCAGATGCCGACCGAATATGAGGCGCGCTCGCGGCTATATGTGCGGCTCGGCGATGAAAGCGTCTACCGCCCGCGCGTCGGGACAGACAGCCCAACGCTGGCGCCTGAGACAGAGCAGCTCCTGCTGGCTGAACTGGAAGTGCTGCAAAGCCCTGTCGTGGCAGAACGCGCCCTGTCGCGCTTCCCGCTGAACCGCATATTCCCGGACATGGCCGAGGCGATGGACAAGGAGATGTCGCACGCGCCGGACGCCCAGCATGAGGCCATCGCCGAGGAGACGTTCCAGAAAGCCATCAGCGCACTGATGAAGAAATTCGAGGCCGGCACGGCGCCAAAGACGCCTGTCATCTCGACATCGCTGACCCATGAGGATCCGGCCGTCTCTGCCGAGCTTCTGAACGCCATGATCGGCGCCTATCTCGACTATCGCGCCGATGTGTTTGCCGCTGGCGGCTCTGACAGTCTGCGCGACCAGCGCAAGAAATTCGAAGGCCAGCTGCTCGATGTCGAAGACGAGATCCGGGCTTTCCTGCGGGCGAACAATATTGGCGATTTCGAAAGCGAACGGGTCACCGCGCAGCAGCTTTACGCGACCATATCGGGCGAGCTTCTGACCAATCGCTCACGCGCCAGCGCCGTTGAAGGCCAGCTCGATATCTACAACCAACAGCTTGCCACCATGGCGCCGGAGCAGGACCTCTATGTCGAGGACAGCTCGGCCCAGCGCCTGATGGAGCTGAAGATCGAGCGCGAGGAACTGCTCTCGCGCTACACGCCGGATTCGCGCGCCGTGCAGGCGATCGACACGCGGATCGACCAGATCGAGACCTATCTCAATTCGCGCGATGGCCTCTCCGGCACGACGCGGCGCGGCCCGAACCCGGTCTATCAGCAGATCGAGCAGGCGGCCGCCAATCTCGAAGCCGAATCCCAGTCGCTCGCGCTGCAACAGTCCGAACTGGACCGCCAGCTGACCCGCATCGAAACACGCCTGCAGCGGCTCAATGATCTGACGCCGCAATGGCAGGAGCTGCAGCGGCGCAAGGCGCTGATGGAAGCCAATGTCGAGAATTTCTCGGTGCGCGAGATCGAGGAGAACGCACTGGCTGAAATCTCCAATGAAAGCGCCGACAGCGTCCGCGTGCTGGAGCCGGCGCGTGTGCCCGTGAAGGGCTCGAGCCTCAAGACGCCCGTCGCGGCGCTCGCCCTCCTGTTTGCAGCCTTCACCGCCTTCATGGTTGGCCTGCTATGGGCGCTCACCCGCGGCGGCTTTCCAACCGCGCGCTCGGTCGAGCGAACGACCGGGCTGCCTGTGCTCGGGGTGGTGGGGAAAGCCTAGGATGAGTTGCAGGCAGGTCTAGCGGCCATCCGCCGCCAACCTGTGTGGCGCGCTTCATGCTTGGTGTCGACAATCATGGATGAAATTGCGGAGTCCGGAGGCTTTAGTGGCAGAAAAATCGACGTCTCAGCAGGAGGTGCAAGTCGTATTCCTGCCTGACGAGGCCAGCGATTACGTCCCGTCCGGCAAGGGCGTCACCTTGCTTAATCTTGCAGCCTTCCTGGGGCAGGACGGCGTTGACTGGCGGCGGATTCACTCAACCGTCGACGCGCTGGCAGGATCGCCAGAGGCGACAGGCGGCAAAACGGTCTTCAATCGCGGATTTTCCGAAGTCGAGCGCGGGTTTGTCGAGCAGCTGAAACAAGGCCGTGTTTCTCTGGAAACATGTGAGCAGCTCAAGATCGCCATGGCGCAATATGTTGGCGCCACAAAGGATCACGAGCGCAAGGACTGGCTTGCGACGCCTCACATCACCCCGTTCCGCAAGGTGCGCGATGGGAATGTCTTGCGGTATGGGAATGTCGAATTGAGGGTTATCGAGAATTACCTCATTCGGCGCGACGAGCTGTTCAGTGCGCTGGAAAAGATAGCAGGTCAGACGGACGAAGCGTCGATGTATAAGGAGGCCGCCTTTTCCTCACACCTGTCTGCCGATGACCCGAACTGGTGTCTGAGGCGCCTGATGACAAATGCTGGCTTCTATCTCAGCGAGGACATTGAACAGGCGAAGAAAGATCTTGCAGAATGGTGCGAGCGATACCTGGAAGCGCTGGTGTCCGACACGCTGGTGGCTAATCCGGTGCATTTCCCATTCTGCTTCTCGATCCAGCATCATCTGTGGACGCAGGACGGCCAGACGTTCGACTATTGCACCTATCCCGGTCCGTTCGAATTCTATGAGTGGCTTGCCGGACAGAACGTGCTGTTCGTCTCGCCGCTCGCCCGCTTCGTGAATGAGCAGGTCCAGTCAGGCAATCTGTGGCGGCTCTACAAGGATTACGAGATGCCGGAATTCGCGTTGAAGGCGATTGAGGCGCCGGTCTCGACCTGGCCGAACCGCCCGGGCGGCGGGTGGGGGGAAAGCTTCGAGGCCTTGTGCAAAAGTATTGATGCCGAATTTGAAGCCCAGCCCTTTGATATCTTCGTTGCCTCTTGCGGATGCTATGGCTTGCCGGTGTCACGCTATGTTAGCCAGAAACATGGCTGCCGCGCCTTTTATCTCGGCAACATGACCAATGCCCTGTTTGGCGTGAAGCAGAACTCGACAGCCAACTTCATGGCTGATCGGGCCAATGCCGATATGTGGATCAGGGGCGATCTTTCAAAATTCGCGAACATTTCGCGGATTGATGGGGGACGCTATGTCTGAGCGCGGCAGGTTGAGCGAGGCGTGAGAGACCTGCGATGACGAAACTCTTCATCCACATCGGCCCTCACAAGACGGGGTCAACGGCCATTCAGTCTGCGATATTTTCCAATCGGACCTATCTGCGAGACAACGGCATCTACGTGCCGGAAGCGGGCATGACCCGGGCAAAGGACGCCCACCACAATCTGGCCTGGCAGATCTCCAACGACCAGCCCTACCGGGCCGACTTGCTCGGCTGGGAGGAACTGATCGAGGAGGTAGAGGGCAAGGACGTTGCGCTGATCAGTTCCGAAGCGCTTTGTTCCTATCCGAATGCCTATCATGAGAAGGTCGCCGACC
Source organism: Henriciella sp. (assembly GCF_049649345.1). Lineage (GTDB taxonomy): Bacteria > Pseudomonadota > Alphaproteobacteria > Caulobacterales > Hyphomonadaceae > Henriciella. The sequence goes on from NZ_JBARZC010000592.1 coordinate 8,527, forward strand.
TTGTCGGGCGCGGCTTCGATGTCGAAACAATCATGGTCTGGCGCCATCAGCTCGACATCATCAATTCTGCCTACACACAGCGCGTCAAAACCTTTCAGCTGTTCAGGGATTTTGACGCATACTGGCCGAGCGCCATTGTAGAAGACCGCTATTTCTACGACCGGTCCTACCGGAAATTCATAACAACGAGCGGCAAGACGAGCCTGCTTGAGTTTGACCAGAAAAATCTGCTGGGAAACTTCTTGCGGAGAGTCGGGCTGAGCGATCCTGAAAGCCTGCAGGCCGTGACAAACTCATCGGCCAATGTCTCGCCTCTGGCCCATGAGGTGGAGGCCTTGCGGATGTGCGGTGAACTCTTCAGGGCATGGCGCATCAATTTCGCCGAAGCGCTTCAGTATCTCACCGGGCTGAGACCAGGCTATGACTGGACCGGCCGGTTTTACGGGCCTTCCGAGGATCAGTACCGCGAAGCGGCCGCCTTATTCGATGAGGTGAATGCCCGCTTCATCGAGGCGGCGCACGCCGATTTCCAGCCCTCACCGCCGAAACAGAAGCTGCGACATGTCTTTGATGCGGCAAAGCTCGACCGTTCAGAGGGACAGGCTTTTTCCCGGTATCTGAAAGAGCTAACGGCCTGGGGCACCTCGAAGGCGCGCTGAGCCTCCCGGTCGCTCGGCGCCACTTGGTTAAGAAAAGCATTAACCAGGATCATGATAGCCCGGTAAGTCCTAGGATATATTGGGCCTGATGAGAGACCTGAGAGACAGACTTGACCGCTTGTGGCGTGCAGCTTCGCGCCTGACCGCCGCCTCGGGGGCGCGGTGTGTGATGTTCATGTCTGCGCGCGAAGGTGAGGGCACGTCCAGCGTGGCGGCGTCCTTTGCGCTGATGGCGGCGCGCAAATCCCAGAAATCGGCCTGGCTGATCGATCTCGATCTGCGCCGCAATGCGATGTTTGCGGCCTTCGAGGCAGGCTTCGCGCGGGATGCGGGCGAGCCGGGGCGCGCTTTCGATGCGTCGCTAAAGACAGACCCGCCTTACAGCCTGACGCCGAAAGGCCTCGAGCGGGGCTCTGCCAATGCTGAAAACAAGCTGCTCACCGTGCATGAGATCAAGGGCACGCGGCTTCTGGTCTCGCGGTTTCGCAATGAAGAACTCAAGCGCGGCCAGCGTGTGCAGCTTCGCACCCAGCCCGGCTGGTGGAAGACAGTGCGGCGCGCGGCAGACTGGGTCATCGTCGATGCCCCGGCGCTCTCGCGATCGCCGGCGGGTCTTGCCATGGCGTCCCAGATGGACGGGGTTGTCATCGTGCTCGAGGCAGACTCGACCGATGCCGAAGAGCTGATCGGGCTTCGCCGCGAGATCGAGGCGCATGGCGGGCGGGTGATTGGCGTCGTGATGAACAGGATGGGGGCCGATGCCCGGTTCGCTGACCGCCTCGCAGGATAGGGCGCCGCTCCTCAGCCTGGCGCTGCTGGCCGAATATGCGGCGGTTTTCGTCTGTCTGGTGCTGTTTTCCGAAGGCTTGCTGCCGCGCTTTTTCGCCAGCGAGACCAATCCCGACAGCACGATATTGCGGCTCTTATGGCTGCCGGTTTATGGCCTCGTCGCGGCCGGATGCGCGTGGAAACTGCCGCAGCTGTTCAGCACGGCGATCCGGCTGCCCTTTCTGATTTTTCTGCTTGGCCTCGCCTTGGCGAGCACGCTCTGGTCGATCGATCCGGAGGTGACGCAGCGCCGCTCCATCGCGATCGTCGCGACGACGCTGGCCGGGCTCTACCTTGCTGCGCGCTATGACTGGAAGACGCTTTTGCGCCTGTTCGGCGTGGTCTGGCTGTTCCTGGCGCTTGTCACCTTTGCGGCTGGCCTGCTGATGCCGAGCCTTGGGGTGATGAACGAGATCCATGTCGGGGCGTGGCGCGGGCTCTGGTGGGAGAAGAATGCGATGGGCGGGCATATGGCGCGGGCGGCCTTCCTGTGCGCCTTCCTGTTCCTGATGGATAGCCGGTTGCGCGGGCTCTGGGGCAGCGGCGTATTGCTCTGCGCGGCGCTCGTCCTGCTCTCGACATCGAAGACAGCGCTGCTCGGCATGCTGCTCGGTTTTGGTATTCTGGCGCTGGCCGGATGGCTGCGCCGCGGCGTCGTCACGGCGATCTCTACGCTCTGGCTCGGCGCCACACTTGCCGGGGCGGGTATACTGGTTCTGCTGATCGAGCCCGGCCTGATCTTCGAGCTGCTTGGCCGGGACGCGACGCTGACCGGGCGGACCGATATCTGGGGCGCGCTGATCGGGGCGATCAATGATCGGCCCTGGTTCGGCTATGGCTATGGCGCCTTCTGGGGGCTGGCGTCCGAGCCGGCCTACAAGGTGCGGCTCGCGACCGAGTGGCTGGTGCCGACCGCGCATAATGGCTGGCTGGAAACCGCGCTCAGCCTCGGCCTTGTCGGACTGGTGGCGTTGTTTCTCAATTATCTCCTGATGCTGGCGCGCGCGGTCTGGATGGCAACGACGAGCTGGCCGGGCGTTTTTGCCTGCGGGGTGGCGCTGCAATTCCTGCTGTTCAGCGTGTCGGAAAGCATCGCACTGCAGCAGAATGCGATTGTCTGGGTGACCTATGTGGCGGTGGCCGCGAAGGTCGCGCAGACGGTGAAGAAGTACACCGGGCTGGACGAGGCGCGCCGGCGCGAAGAGGCGCTACTGATTGGCCGGGAGCGGCTTGCCGCACGCGCTGGCCGCGCTCCCATCCTCCGCATCCGTTGAAGGCCTTGTTTTTGGCAGGATACGCTGGCTGACCGTGGCGCGGCCATAAAAGCGCATCTCTTTCCAGAACAGGACCTTGCCGAGGCCGCGCACTGCCTTGTCGAGTTCGAAGGCACGGTTCGGATTGCGAACCGCCCAGAGGCCAAGCCATGACAGGCCGTGCAGCACAAACTTTCCCGCGCCAATGCCCATCCACATGAGAAGGCTGCCATAGCGCGGCGGATCGGCCCGGCGCGCCAGTGTGCAGGGCCCCTGCCCATAGGAGAGCGCGCGGCGCAGCGTATAGGAGAGCGTCACGCGCTGGGGCAGCGGGTGTTCGAATGTGGTGGCCTTGGGGGCCCAGGCAAATTTGCGGCCGGCCTTTTCGAGCCGTGCCCAGAGAATGTCGTCCTCGCCGCCGACTTCATTCATTTTCGTATCGAACCAGGGTTTGGCGCCCGGGATCTGCGCGGTGTCGAGCAGGGAATTGCCGCAGCCATAGGGCTTTTCGATGAAGCCGGGGCGGTGATGCGGTACGCGGCCGAAGAAACTCTCGAAATAGGCGCGGTGGCGGGCGACAGTTTCGGGCAGGTCGACGGCGATCGGGCCGAAAGTGACAGCCGCGCCATGAGCCTCATAGGCGGCCAACAGTTCTTCGAGCCAGTGGATCGGCGCGGACTGGTCATCATCGAGGAAGGCGACAAGCTGGGTCTCGACCGCGTCCATGGCGCCATTGCGGGCATTGGCGACGCCGGGGGCGGGCACATGCAGATAGGAGAGGTCCACGCTGCCGGGGGCTTTCGCGGCCAGCGCATCGAAGACCAGACGCGCCGAGGCATCTGCGGAATTGTCCGCGATCAGGACAGCAAACCCTTGCCGGCGCACGCTCTGCCAGAACAGGCTTTCAACAGCCCTGTGCAGGCTGTCCGGCCGGTTATAGGTCGGGATGACAACGGTTATGTCGGACGAGGTCATGCTTCGTCTTTAGTATAAATCGCCTGAACGGCTTGTGAAGGCGTGACCAGTTTTGCGCCCGTATCGCGCGCCAGACGGACAAGGCGGCGCAGATGAGCGGGCGTCGTGCCCCAGGGGCTAGGAATTTCGCTGACATCATGGGTGAAGACAAACAGCCAGGTGGGGTTGAGGGCGGCGGCCTGAATGGCGGCGGCGGCGCGCTCGACGCTCGCTTCGGTCTGGTCGAGCTCATAGGCCGAGAGCTGCATCAGGTCTGCGCCCTTGCCGTTCGTGCCGGGCAGGATGCCGCGAACGGCGGCGAACCGGTCGATGAGGGCGGGTTTGAGCGCGGCGCGCGTCTCGCCATAGGGCCAGGCAAATTGCGTGACCGGCGCGGTGTGACCCATCTCTTTCAGACGCGCGAGATTGGCCTCGATATCTGCGAGAACGTCTTCTGTGGAAGCGCGCGCGCAATCGAGATGGCTCTGGGTGTGCGCGGCGATTTCGTGGCCTGCACCCGTGAGGGCAGTGAGGTCGCGTTCGTCGAACAGCTTGCCCATCGTGCCATTGGTGCCGGCCATGCCGGTGCAGGCATAATAGCAGCCCTTTGCATCGACCTCATCGAGTATTTCTGCGCCGGTCTCGGCGGCAGACTTGGGAAAGTCGTCGAAGGTGAAACAGATATAGGTCTCGCGCGGGGCGACGCTAAGCGGCTTGGCGGTCTGCCAGCGGGTCAGGCGCCGGCGGATCTTGGCGCCAAGCGAGCGGTCGGGCACATAATCTGACAGGGCAGTAGCGGTCATTTCAGCGCCTCCGCATAGCAGAGCGCGCGATACGTCTTCAGCGCATTGAGACGCAGGCCGAGCGGCAGGGCGCCGGTCTTTGCCATCGCTTTGGTCAGGCCGCGCCAGAGCGGGCGGGCCGGCAGGTGGCGGAAACCGCGCGCCATGCGCCAGAGCGGCATCTGTTTCACCGCGTCGGGATGGCGCTCTGCGAGATAGGCGAAATTGGCCGCCGAACCGCCGAACTTGTCGATCAGGGCGGGCGTTGCATCAAGGCCGAGATGGGTCGCCGGATTGTCGATATGGAGGACCGGATAGTCGGCGGCGACGCGAAGGCCCCAGTCGACATCTTCCCAGCCCCAGCCGGTAAAGCCCGCATCGAAGCCGACCGCTTTCAATATGTCGGCATGGACGAGGATGTTGGATGTGAACACATGGTGGCCGGGCTGTTTGGCGCGGGTATCTGCCGGCAGGCATTCGGATTTCAGCGCCTGGGCGGCGTGAAGCTCTGTCTCTTTGGTCGGTTTGACGTGTTTCAGGCTGAAGCCGCCGGCGATCAGGGCCGGGCCGTCTGCGGCGCGCAGGGCGTCGAGATAGCGGACCAGGAACTGGTCATCATCGGGGCGCATGTCGGCGTCGAGAAAGAGGACCCAATCGGTCTCGGCAAGCGCGAGCAGGCGGTTGCGTGCGCCGGCGCGGCCGAGATTGTCCGGGGAGGTGATAAGCCGGGCCGGACCGGGAAAGTGCATCATGTGCCGCGCGAGCAGCCGGGTAAGCGCAGGATTGCCTGAGCCGTCATCGAACAGCAGCAGGGTGGCGCGGGCGGCAAGGTCCATGCGCGACAGGGTCGCGATCAGGGCGTCGGCGCTGTCATGGAAACAGGGCACGCAGATGCTGATGGCCACCTCGCCAGAGACGCCGTTCGACAGCACAGTCTCGCCCTCGGCGGTCTGGCCGAGCGGGAAGCCATGGCTGTCCATCTGTGGGAATCCGGCTGTATCAGGCATGGTGTTCGGGCTCTCCTAACGCTGCCGTGTCCAGTCGCCCAGCAGGCAGGGCGCCGTAGCGAGCATGACGAACATGTCGAACCAGAACGACGCGCGGTTGACGTATTCCATGTCGAGGCGGATGCGTTCGCGTACGCCCTCGCCAGTATGGACCGGCCCACGCGAACCATTGATCTGCGCCCAGCCCGTAATGCCGGGTTTGACACGGTGGCGGTGCGCATAGTCGCTCACGAAGCTCTGCACCTCGGCGTCCTCGGCGGTCATGCCGACGGCGTGCGGGCGCGGACCGACAAGCGACATCTCGCCGCTCAGCACGTTGAGCAGCTGTGGCAGTTCGTCGATCGACATGGCGCGGATCACCTTGCCGACGCGGGTGACGCGCGGATCGTGATGGACCGTCTGGCTGGCCATCATTTCAGCGGCCTCTGGGTCATCGCGCATGGAGCGGAATTTCCAGACGCGAATAATCTGATTGTTAAAGCCGTGGCGCTTCTGGCGGAAGAAGACAGGGCCCTTGCTCTCGAGCTTGATGGCGAGCGCTGTCAGGGCGAGCAGCGGGCTGAACACGATCAGCATGAGTGAAGCGAAGACGACATCGGAGATGCGTTTGATCACCGTTCGGCGAAGATCGTTCGGCGAGCCGGAGACATAGGCGGCCGGCGAGCGGGCAATCTCTGCAAGGCTTTCGGTTTCCGGGTCGAAGCCTTCAAGGTCGAGCAGCAGGACGACGCGCTGCGGCAGGACGCGGAGCCGGTCGACCAACGTGCGCACGCGGGTGCGGGCATCGGACGTCACCGTGACGATGACGCGGTCGATATCGGGCAACCTGTCCCAGTTCAGCAGATCGTCGATGCGGCCGAGAACCGGCACGCTGTGAAGTGTTTCGGGCGCGCGCGACAGTCGGTCATCGAAGACGGCAACGACATTCAGCTGGCGGGTCTGGTCATTGCGCTCCAGCAGGCGGTGGGCATTCGGGGTCGCGCCGACGAGGACGACATTTTCTGAAAAGGCACCATTGCGCGTCAGCACCTTGAAGGCGACGATGAAGTGGGCGTGCAGGACCAGCACGGCAGCCAGGCTCAGATAGGCGGCGCCGAGCACGGTGCGCCACAAGCCGAAATGATGGAACAGGGCGACCAGAACAACGAGCGCTGTGAGCGGCAGGCCTGCGCCAAGCGCGGTGCGGATCATGTGATCGATGACCGGGCGGCTATAGGCGAGGCGGTAGGTATCGGTGTTGCGCAGGCCGAGATTGATCACGACCGGGATCAGCGCAAAGGGAAGGACAACGCCAACAGCAGAGTCCAGCCAGTGCAGCGACGAGGTGTAGAGCGCGATCGACGTCATCAGGAAGGCGGCGGCGATATCGGCCGTCTTCATCACGAAGCGAAGCGCCGGGCGATTGAGGATAGGGTTGGTCTGGTGGATGCGGACTTCGCCTTCGCTCAAATCGCTTTTGGCCAGCGGCGAGGGGTCGGCCGGCCCGAAGGATTCGGGGTCTTCTGCGGTGGCGGCTATGCCGAGATGTGAAAGCCCATCGGCCATCCATGACGTCCTGAAGTTCTTTGCTCAGGAAACCTGTACCAAAACAGGCTCAACACTGTGTTTCGCCATCCTGTTTAATTTGATACAGTTTCGCCAAGAACGGGGTGGCGTATCTGTTCAGCTCATGGTAATTGTTACAAACACGTAATGAAATCGTCGAGCGCTGTCCGGGGGGATGGCTGAGAGTTTGTGAGGGGACATGTTTATCGGGCACTACTCGGCCGCATTCGCGGCGCGGGCCTTGAACCCATCTGTGCCGCTCGGACTGCTGTTCGTAGCCGTGCAGCTGATCGATTATGCGTTCTTTGCCTTCGTCATGGTGAATGCCGGCGATGCCGCCGTTTTGCCGGTCGATTTCCACTATATGCCATTCTCGCACGGTGTGGTCGCCGTTTCGATCTGGGCGCTGGCGGCGGGGCTGCTTTATGCCGGGCTGACCGAAGGGGGCGGACGCATGATGGCGGCGCTGGTTGTTACCGCGGCGGTGGTCTCGCATGTCGTGCTCGACATGCTGGTTCAGGTGCCCGATCTGCCGATCGGCTATGGCGAGCCGGGCCTCGGTTTCGCGCTTGCGCCAGATATACTGATCGGACAGGTCATCGAATTCGGCCTGCTGTTTGCCGGCTTTGCCCTCTATATGAGAAGCACGGTTCCGACCCGGCCTTTCGGGCAAATTGCGCCATGGCTGCTGGTCGGGCTGATGATCGGGCTGCAAGTGTATAATCTGACGACACCGGTCGCGGCCGGGCAGAGCATTATCGAACTGGGCGTCGTGACGCTTGGCGCGTTTACGCTGCTCGCTATCGTCGCCGGTATTGCCAGCCGCTCACGCACGTCGCGCCGCTCGCTGATGGAGGCGGCGCCCGTGCCCGTCCGTCCGGCGGCGCCCGAAGGGCGCATCACGCGCCGCTAAGCTTGTCCTTCGCCCAGTCGCGGGTCAGGAAGCCGTCGATCAGGTCGCAGACGAGGCCGATCTCGGTGAGTGTCGTGATGAAGCGCTCAGGGTCGACGAGCGGCTTGAAAACAGAGCCTGCCTCGAACTGGTCCTTGGCCTCCAGCGCGAGCGTCATGTGGCCATCCTCGAAGATGCCGCGCAGCTTGCCGCCCTTGAAGTGGCGCTCCAGCGCGAGGAGGCGTTCCATCCTGTCTGGCGTCAACAGGGTGCGCGCCTCGACCTGGTCTGTCGAATGGACGGTAAAGGCGTCTTCAAGCTCTTTCGAAACAAGATCGACACGCTGCAGGTCGCCAGACCCCTTGCCGCGCTTCCACCATTTGTCGCGCGCGATAATGGTTCGCCCGAGGAAGGGTTCTGGATATTCAATATTCAGCAAGAGCCCCTGGAATTTGGTCACGGTGCGCCGGTTCTTGCCCGAGCCCTGCTGCTCTGTGAGCTTGCATTCGACGAGGGTGAAATCGGCATCGGCGCGCCGGCCCTCGATCAAATCCTCGAACTTGCAATTGTCATAGGACGTCATCAGGCCGGCCTCCTTGAGGCGCGGGAAGGCGGGCGTTGGAAACTCGCTGTCCTGGCCGGCAAAATTGAACGCCTTCATGCTGTTCATACCGGCGCCGGAATTGTTCTTGATCCAGGTGCCGAGCGAGCGCAGGTCCGAGACTCCGCTCATATCCGGATGCAGCGTGTCATATCTGAAGCCAAACGGCTCACAGGCCGCGCTCACGACGAGCTGCTTGGTCTGCGATTTCATGGCGAAGACCGGGACCCAGAGCGCGACCGAGGCGACCGCAATCGCCAGGGCGCCGGCAAACAGGCCGAATGGGAAAATGAAAGCGCCGCGCGTCGCGATCGAAATCAGGATCAGCACGAAGATGACGGCGCCCGCGGCCATGGCCGTGCGTTTATAGGCGCGCGAAATGACAGTCTTGCGCTCGGCCTCGAGCCGTTCCAGCTCGGGCGAAAGATTATCCGTCCAGATGGTGACAGCGGTCTCGTATTCCGGCCGCTGGTCGCGGATCTTGTCGAAATAGACGCTCATCATCGCCTGCATACTCATCGCTCGTCCCCTCTCCTGTCCTGGTTAGTCCGACCAGAGGTCGCGGTCCGGGGACGCAATATGCGACAGGCGGGTTAGCAAGCGGTGAAGCGTTTCTGCGTCCTCGGTGCTGAGCCCCGAGAGGAGCGCGCGCTCATAGGCCAGCGCCCGCGGGATGATCGCATCATAGATGGTGCGGCCTTTCTTGGTGAGCCGCAGCGCTGCCTTGCGCCGGTCTGAGGTGTCGGACTTGCGTGAGATCAGCCCGCGCTCCAGCAGGCTGGCCGTGGCGCGGCTGACGGCCGGCTTGTCCATCAGCGTCTGAGTGGCGACCTGCGTCGCCGTCAGCCCGTCGCTTTCGCCCAGCACGGCGATGATCCGCCACTGCCAGATCGAAATCTCGAAATCACGCTCATACATCTCGGCGATCTTGCGCGAGACGGCATTCGACAGGACCGACAGGCGGTAGGGCAGGAAGCAGTCGAGCTTCAGGGTTTGCGCGTCGCCGCTGCCGGAACTTCGGGTGTCATCACTCATTGGATATTTACGCTCCAAACCTTGATTTAGTTGCAAATGCAACTATTATTGACTCGTCATATACTGGAGGAAAGCACATGGCAGACCTGTTTGAAAATCCGGCTGGCCTCGACGGCTTTGAATTCATCGAATTTTCCGCCCCCGAGAAGGGCCATCTCGAAAAGGTTTTCGAGACGATCGGCTTCACCAAGGTCGCCCGCCACCGCTCCAAGAATGTCGAGCTCTGGCGCCAGGGCGGCATTAATCTGATTACCAATTACGAAAAAGGCTCGCCGGCCTATTACTTCTCGCGCGAGCACGGGCCAAGCGCCTGCGGCATGGGCTTCCGGGTCCGCGACGCGAAGGCCGCCTATGACCATCTGATCGCGCAGGGCGCAGAGCCGTGCGACGTGCCGGCTGGCCCGATGGAGCTGAACATCCCGGCGGTGCGCGGTATCGGCCATTCGCTGATCTACCTCATCGACCGTTACAATGATCAGGGCGGCGAAGGCCTGTCGATCTATGACATCGATTTCGAATACCTGCCGGGCGTTGAGAAATATCCCGAAGGTGCCGGCTTCAAGCTGATCGATCACCTGACGCACAATGTCTATAATGGCCGCATGAAATACTGGGCGGACTTCTATGAGACGCTGTTTAATTTCCGCGAAATCCGCTATTTCGACATCAAGGGCGAATATACCGGCCTCACCTCACAAGCCCTCACAGCGCCGGACGGCAAGATCCGCATCCCGCTGAATGAGGAAGGCGAGGGCGGCAAGGGCCAGATCGAGGAATTCCTGCGCGAATATAATGGCGAAGGTATCCAGCATATCGCCTTGATTTCAGAAGATCTTATCGCCTCCTGGGACAAGCTCAAAGAGATGGGCGTGCCCTTCATGACGCCGCCGCCGGACACCTATTATGACATGCTGGCCGAGCGTCTGCCGGGCCATGGCCGCGATGTCGAGGCGCTGAAAAAGCGCGGCATCCTGCTCGATGGCACGACCGAAGACGGCGAACCGCGCCTCTTGCTCCAGATCTTCGCGGAAACGCAGATCGGGCCGGTCTTCTTCGAGTTCATCCAGCGCGTCGGCGACTACAAGCAGGGCTTCGGCGAAGGCAACTTCAAGGCCCTGTTCGAAAGCATGGAACGCGACCAGATCAAGCGCGGGGCGCTGAATGTCGGAGAGAAGGAGGACGCCTGATGGCCGATGCTCCAAACCTCCAGGGCGTCCACCACGTCGCCTATCGCTGCAAGGATGCGAAAGAGACGGTCGACTTCTACCGTGATGTGCTGGGCATGGATTTCCAGCTCGCC
>NZ_JBARZC010000593.1:0-11445 GCF_049649345.1 Henriciella sp.
AAGCGGCATTGGTTGAAGGCGTCCGTCGCGGCATTCGATCTGCGTTCCATAACGCTGTGGCTCGCCGGCAGGGGTCGCAACGCGATCAAAAAGATAGGCAAAATTCGTTCGATCAACTTCGCCGTCAGCAAGCAAAGTCTCCATGCTGGCCAGTGCCTGTTTCTGGAAATCCGGGTCACGATCGGCATGCTGGGCGAGAAGCCAGAGATAATAGGCGGGCTGCTCTCCCACCTGCGAGATCGTCCACCAATCATTTCCATTGGCGGCAAATTCCCGCTTTAGCCAGGTGGTGTTCGCCAGATCGACCGCGAAGGCCTCCCGCGTGATCACGTGCTGGACGCGTGCCATCTGATCGTCGGTGAGCTCGCTTTGCCCAAGCGCCTCCAGCTTCTCGCGCATGTCCGAGAGACTTCCCGGCAAGGTATGGCGCGAGAACTGGTCTGAGACAACGCGAGTATAAATTTCACGCTTGAACTCACTGTCTGCCGTGCGCGCCTGTTCCCGCAGGTCGTCCATATGCCGGTCCCAGTCTTCCTCCCCGGTCCTGATCTCGCCGGCTATCCCGGCTTCGGCCCAAGCCCGCCAGGCAGTCACTGCCGCCTGTTCCTGCTGGCCGAGGTCTTCATAGGAAAGTGGCTGAGGGTTGGCAGCCTGCTCCTGGTTCGCGACCGTTGTTTCGGCTGGCGCAATCGCACCGCTACAGGCCGATAGGGCGACCAATGCGCAAGGCACAGCCAGCAAAAGGACACACCTTATCGCCGATGCCCGTCGTCCCATGAGCTTTTCTCTCCCGGACCTTACTTGCCTTCAAATGTCGGCGTACGCTTCTCGAGGATGGCGTGCACGCCTTCCATATGATCCTCGGTCTTGTGCATCAGCGCCTGGGCGGCTGCCGACATCTCCATGATCGTCTCATAGGAGGCATTCTGGCCGTGGCGAAGCAGCGTCTTTGCGAGGCGCAGCGCCTGTGGCGGCTGAGCGGCCATACGGTCCGCCAGCGCCAGAGCCGAATCCATCAGTGCGTCGCCTGTGTGGACCTCGGAGATGAGCCCCCAGTCCTCAGCGGTCTGCGCGTCGATCACATCGCCGGTGAACAGAAGCTGCGCGGCGCGGGCATTGCCGATGATGCGCGGCAGGAGCCATGCCCCACCATCGCCGGGGATAAGGCCGAGCTTCAGGAAAGTGACGCCGAATTTTGCCTTGTCTGACGCGATCCGGACATCGGCCATACAAGCCACATCACAGCCAAGCCCGATCGCCGCGCCATTTACAGCGGCAATCAGTGGCACTTCGAGATTATAGAGCGACTTCACCACCATATGGATGTTGCGGCGATAGCCGTTGCGGATGTCATAGGGGCTACCGCCAAACGCGCCCGTCTGATCGCGCATCGCCTTGACATCTCCGCCGGCAGAGAAGGCCCGGCCTTCGCCGGTCAATATCGCAACCCGGATGGAGGGATCGGCCTCGATCTCGGCGCAGGCCGCTGCCACAGCCGGCCCGTCGCCCTCTTGACCCAGCGCATTCATCATGTCCGGCCGGTTGAGCGTCAGCGTCGCAATCGGACCTGATTTTTCGAGCTTGATAACGGACATGACTTACCTCTTGATCTGTATGGAGACTTGCGCCTGTCAGTGGCACCCTCACTGCAGCCTGTCGAGGGGAGCTGTCTGAAAATTCTTGGTCCGCGGCACCGTCAGGAGTAGCGACCCCCTGCCCTATTTGCGGTAGATGCCGGTGAACCACTCATCCCATGCGTCAGTGTCGGGATTGTACTGTTCGAAACGCTGGGTGACAGAGCCGTCCTCATTCGGGGTCCACTCGCCGCGGAAGGGGAAGCTGTCGCCATTGTGGTAGTCGATCGTGCCTTCCAGAACCATCTGGCCGCGCTGATTGAGACCGCCTTCATAGTCGATCAGCGCGCCGCCACTGACCCAGACCTGGCGCCACATACCGCTGACTGGATTGTAGTAATTGTAGCTTTGTCCGGTCGAGCCCTGCGCGCCGGTCCAGCGCTCGACGATGAGGCATCCGTCTTCTTCTGAGGTGATCGAATTCTGCCCGGCCGCCTGGCCACGCGGCCCGGTCACATCCCACTCGCCGAGCCAGAAATCAAAGGCGCGATAAGGCGCGCTGGTGCAGGGGTCAGACTGCGAGGTTGCGGCATCCGTATCCGTGTCTTCCTGGGCAAAGGCTGCAGGCGCAAGCGCCAGGCTGATTGCGAGAATGAGATGGCTGATCCGCATTTGCATTGGCTCCATGACAAAACCCCCGCCTGCCAGTTTGGCAGGACGGGGGCGCACGTCAATCAATCAAAGGCGTTCGACGTGTCTATTCGGCCGCCTGCTTGAGCGCTTCGGACGAAAGGCTCGTATAGCGGCGCATGTGATGGTCGACATTGCCGCATTCGCTGTCGATCATGGTCAGGCGTTTGAAGTAATGACCCACGGCAAGCTCATCGGTCATCCCCATGCCGCCATGGATCTGGATCGCTTCCTGGCCGACGAAACGCCCGCCCTGGCCGATCCGGACTTTGGCGGCAGAGACGGCCTTCTTGCGGGTCGTCTCGTCCTCGTCGAGCTTGAGGGTCGCCATGTAGGTCATCGAGATCGACTGCTCGTGTTCCATGAACATGTCGACCATGCGGTGCTGGAGCACCTGGAACTTGCCGATGGCGACACCGAACTGCTTGCGCTGTTTGGAGTATTCGACCGTCATCTGGTGGGCAACGCCCATGGCGCCCATCGCCTCGGCGCAGACCGCGGCGGTGGCTTCGTCGACGACCTGCTCGATCAGCGGCAGCGCCTTGCCTTCCTCGCCGATCAGGTTCGCGTCAGGCACTGAGACGTTTTCGAAATAGACCTCAGACGCGCGGCGACCGTCCACGGTTGGATAGTCGCGTGTTGTAATGCCGCTTGCATCCTTCTCGACGATGAAGACCGAAATCCCGTCCTTGTCGCGGCGATCCCCGGAGGTGCGGGCCGTCACAATGAGGTGGCTCGCCCAGGGCGCGCCGATGACGACCGCTTTGTGGCCGTTTAGCGTATAGGTGTCGCCGTCCTTCTTCGCGGTGGTCTCAAGGTCGAACAGGTCATAGCGCCCGCGCGGCTCGGCGTAGGCGAAGGCAAAGACACGCTCGCCACTAATAATCGCTTCGAGATGCTCTGACTTCTGCTCGGCCGTTCCCGCATGTTTAAGAAAGCCGCCGGCGCAGACGACGGTCGGCACATAAGGTTCGAGCACAAGCGCCTTGCCGAACTCTTCCATGATGACCATCGAGTCGAGCGCGCCGCCTCCAAGGCCGCCATCCTCTTCCGAGAAAGGCGCTGCCAGAAGGCCGAGCTCGGCAAATTGCTGCCACATCTCGGGGCGCCAGCCTGCATCGGTCTCGGCAACCTTGCGGCGGGTGTCGAAGTCATACTGGTCTCGCAACAGCCTCGCGAGGCTGTCTCGGATCATTGTCTGTTCTTCTGAAAAATTGAAATCCATGGGGTCCTCCGGATAATCTTTTATAATCTAGCCTGAAACGAGGAGCGGGGCGCATATGCCAAGCTCCTCTTCTGTAAATCCTGTTGCGGCGCCGGGCTTGCCGCTTGTCACCGACATGATCTTGTCCCGGCTCTGTTCATCCCAGTCAATTGCGACCGTTAAGTCCATATCGTCGAGCACGACAAGATTCTCGTCAAACTCGTCATCTTCAAAGTCGACGAAGATCTTGTGGGCCGGTCTCATCTCGCCCATCAAAAAATAGTTTTCTGCCTCACCAACGGTGACGGTCGGGCTGCCTTCGGGGGTGGTAAGTTCGACCGTATCGCCCGCCTTGAACGGGCGAAGCGCTTTCACGGCGGCGCGCTCTTCCCGGCTCGGCAAGGGGCCATCGGCGCAAGAGCGATAGTCGATCCCCGAGAATACAAGAAAGAGGTTCTCCGCAGCGGTTACGTCTTCGCTCCATTGATCGTCGAATTTGGACTCAAAAAGCACCCAGTCGTCTCCCGCCGCGACGACTATCTCGCGGAAGGTTGACTGGCCGCCCTCATAGATCGAGTTCCAGAAAACCGAGGAGCCAGGTTCCAGCGCGGGCAGCGGCGCATCTTCTGCCGTCGCCGCGAACGGGCCAGAGACGATTGCCACAACGGCGATCACGCATCTCGTCGAAAACCGTTTCATCTCAGTTGCTGAACTCCGTCTTCAAAAGGACTGAGCAGTTGCCAAGCGTGCGCGCCTCATCATCCGTCACTGGATTTTCCGGCTCGATCACTTCGAGCACACGGCCACTGCCGCCAGCGACCCATTCCACGCCGATATGCATGCCATAGTCCTGAGAAACGAGCAGTTTCAATTCCGCGTCGCCGATCTGCCCCTCAACCCAGGTCGCCTCCCCCGGCCAGCCCCTGCTTCCAATGAAGTCGGCGTGATCTGCTGCCTGTACCCTATAGCGCGCTGGAACAGCGCCACTGCGAACCGACGCAGACGCTCCCGAGGTCAAGGGCCATAGCGATTGCAGAGCCTGACGATCAGCATCGTCCGGCAACGGCTCGTTGCACGATTGCGCATGGACGCCGGAAAACTCGACGACATAGCTCTCGGCCGAGGTCGGTTTGTATTTCAGATCCGGCTGATAAATCACGAAGTCGGGTCCACTTGCCACAACCTCGCTCAACCGTGTGAACGAGGTCTCTTCGAACTCGAAACTCCAGCTTATGAGCGTGCCGGGTTCCATCGTATCATAGGCAGACTGGGCGAAGCTCACCTGTGCGATCGCCAGAAAGGCCGCAAACAAGGTGGAGCTTCTCCACATGCTGATTCCCTCGCTCTAAAGCCCCAGGATCATCTTGGTGATGATGTTTCTCTGGATCTCGTTGGAGCCGCCATAAATCGACGTCTTGCGCATATTGAAATAGGTCGGCGCTGCCTGATGGGCATAATCGGGGCCGATCGGGAATTCGTTCGATCCGTCTTCCGGAAAACCCCGGAAGTATGGATGCCCGTAATGCCCGACAGCTTCGAGCGTAAGCTCGGTCAGACGCTGCTGGATCTCGGTGCCTTTGACCTTGAGGATCGAGCTTTCCGGACCCGGGCCCTTACCGGCCGCTTCACTGGCCAGCGTCCGCAGCTCGGTGAATTCAAGTGCCGTGAGATCGATTTCGAGCTGGCTCACCTTGCGCAGGAATTCGTCGTCCTGGATCAGCGGCTTGCCATCTAGAAGCTCGGTGGAGGCAATGTCGCGGAGCTTTTCCACGCCGCGCTTGGAGCGGGCCACACCAGCAATGCCGGAGCGCTCATGGGCGAGCAGGAATTTGGCATAGGTCCAGCCCTTGTTTTCTTCGCCGACCCGGTTTTCGACCGGTACGCGGACGTCGGTGAGCCAGGTCTCGTTGACCTCATGGCCGCCATCAATGGTTACGATTGGTTTCACCTCGATGCCGGGCGTGTTCATGTCCGCCAGGATGAAGCTGATGCCTTCCTGCGGCTTTGATGCGTTCGGATCGGTGCGGCAGAGGAAGAAGCCCCAGTCGGCATGCTGGGCCAGCGTCGTCCAGGTCTTCTGGCCGTTGATCACGTAATGGTCGCCGTCGCGGACAGCCGTCGTCTTCACCGAGGCCAGATCAGAGCCTGCGCCCGGTTCGGAATAGCCCTGGCACCACCACACCTTGCCCTCGCGAATACCCGGCAGGTGTTTGGCTTTCATCTCTTCGGACCCGAAGGTGTAGATCACAGGGCCAACCATGGAGACGCCGAAAGGCAGCGGCATGATCGTGTCCATGCGCGCATTCTCTTCAGACCAGATATAGCGCTGCGTCGAGGTCCAGCCCGTGCCGCCATATTTTTCCGGCCAGGCCGGGACAGACCAGCCCTTCTCGCCGAGGATTTGATGCCAGGCGAGCATGTCTTCCTTGCTGAGATCCTCGCGCGCGCCCACGCCGCGCAGGTGCTGAGGATAATTTTCTTCGATGAAGGCACGGACTTCCTTGCGGAAGGCCACTTCTTCAGGGGTGAATTCAAGATTCATGGGCGGCTCCTCAAAGTGTATTCTCTTTACTTGAAACGGTTGTGCATCTCCCCTGCCCTGAAAGCAAGTTGACGCAGACGTCAACGTAAAGCTTGTCGCACCGGGCCACTGGGCGCCGATCAGCTTTCAGAAGGTGCCGGGCGGCCGATAAAAGGCGCGCAAGCCGTCTTCAGAATGCCCGTGGCCGCCGCCGAGCCCATGCCGCCGCCCGTGTTGAATTCAACCGGAAGGAGCGGTCTCATATCGAGGCGGTCGAGTGCGGCCTGATGCGCCGGCCGCTTGGTCACATGAGCCGAACAGACATGGCTGACCGCTTCCGGGTTGATGGCATGCACGATGCCGGCGGCAATCGTCGTGGCGAACCCATCCAGAACCACCGGCACAGACTGTATCCGCGCGGCCAGGATTGCGCCGACGCAGGCAGCCAGCTCGCGCCCGCCAACACATCTCAGCGCCTCAAGCGGGTCATCCAGATGCCCGCGATGCTTTGCGAGAGCGGCATCGACAATGCCGGTGCGGCTGGCGCTCATATCCTTCGGCGTCAGCGGTCCGGGCCGGACCCAATAGTCGGCCGACCCGCCATAGAGCGCGCAGGCGACAGCGGCGGCGGCGGTCCCGATCCCTGCGCCAATCACCCCGAGCGCCAGCAGGTCTGGCTGACCTTCCAGCGCCTCAAAACCGTATGCAATCGTGGCGGCGCATTCGCGTTCGCTCATGGCTGCGCCGTCGGTAAAGTCAGCCGTGGGCTGCTCGATCGCCAGTTCGAAGACCCGAATATTCGCGCCGACCTGCGCTGCGATCGCGGACAAGGGCGCCTCTCCGCTGCGGAGCGCATCGACCTTGGACTTGGTATTCTTGTCGCTCGAAAGCGAAACCCCGCCGCCGGAAATGCCATGCGCGCCAGCGAAGATGGCAAGCGTCGCATTCTCGATCCGCGGCGGATAGCGTTTCTGCCATTGAGCAAGCCAGCCTGCCGCCTCTCCAAGGCGTCCAAAATCGCCTTCGCGCCCCATATTCAGAAGCGCTTCGCGAACCTGTTCGGCAGGCGCAATGTCAGGCGTGATCTGGCGCAGGGCGAGATCTCGCACATCATCAAAGGGTGCTGCAGAAGGCGCGGTATCGCTCA
This sequence comes from Henriciella sp., assembly GCF_049649345.1. GTDB lineage: Bacteria > Pseudomonadota > Alphaproteobacteria > Caulobacterales > Hyphomonadaceae > Henriciella. Next base: position 7,137 of record NZ_JBARZC010000593.1, read on the forward strand.
AAGCAGGGTGTCTCCACTAGCCCCGGCGCAAACGGCCTGAAACGGATGTTGAAGTCAATGAAAGATTCGTGATTTCCTTAGATACACTATAAGCGGCAACTGCCCATTCTATCGAGAAGGCCGACATGAAAGCTATCGCAACGCCCTGCAAAAAGGTCTGCGCCGTTGATGGACAAACGGGGCTGTGCCTTGGCTGCGGACGTAAATTGCGTGAGATTGGCGCCTGGACAAGCTTCTCTGACGAGGAACGCGCAGCGATCATGGACGAACTCGACACACGGATGGACCGGCTGAAAGCGCTCGGCAAGCTGGGACCGGTCACATGAACAGCCGCATCCTCTCTCTTCTGGTATCGGCCGCTGTCATCGCGGGCGCGGTTGCTGTTCTGATCGTGCCGAAGTTGGAAGACAGTACGTCCTCTGCCCCGCCGCCAAGCGAGACCCCAACGGTCAACTCTCTGCAGGAAGAAGACGAGCCTGCTTTCCGCAAATCTGCCGTGCTCAGCATTCGCGATGACGGCCACTACTGGGCCCGCACTGTCGTGAACCGCAAGGCGAGCGTCGATTTCATGGTCGATACCGGCGCGAGTACGGTTGCCATAACACAGGCCGATGCCCGCAAGATGGGTCTGCGCCCGGATGAGCTGATCTATGATGCACGCATCCGCACGGCAGGTGGCGAGACGTTCGGCGCGTATGTCACCATCGATTCCATTCAGATCGGCCAGGTGCGTGTGAAGAACATCCACGGCATCGTCATGAAAGAAGAACTGACCCAGTCTCTCCTGGGCATGAGCTTTCTGCGCGAACTTTATTCCTACGAGTTTCGCGGCGACCGGATGATCATCCGGCAATAGTCTTCCAGATCATTCTGATCGAGACGAGAACGAGCAGAACACCGAACAGCTTGCGAAGCAGGGCCGCGTTCAGTTTGTGCGCGAGCGCCGCCCCGAACGGAGCCATCGTCACCGTGCAGGCAGAGATCAGCACGAAGGCTGGCAGATTGACATGCCCCAGGGAAAGCGGCGGCAGGCCCTCCCGGCCGAGCCCGTTTATGATTGCAACGACCGCGCCGGGCAGCCCGATCGCAACACCAAAGCCTGCCGCGGTTGCGACGGCCTGATGAATGGGCCGGCCGCAAATTGTCATCAGGCTGACGCCGAAAGTCCCGCCGCCAATGCCCATAATGGCCGAGAGCGCCCCCAAGGCGCCGCCGAGCCCGGACCGTGATGGTCCATCCGGCAGATCATCGGCAAGCTTCCAGTTTGGCCGGCCGAAATAGAGCTGCAGGGCGAGGATCAGGAGCAGCGCTCCAAAAATCAGCGTCAGCCCTTCCTTCGAGATATAACCCGCCACGATCTGACCGAGTACAGCGCCTGCCATGATCCACGGCGCCCAGCCGCGAATAACCGACCAGTCCACCGCGCCCCTTCTATGGTGCGCCATGACCGAACGGACCGATGTCAGGATGATCGTCGCCAGAGAGGTTGCGACAGCGACATGCATGGCAGTGTCCTCATAACCGAGCGCCGTCAGCAGAAAATAGAGCACCGGCACAATGACCGCGCCGCCGCCAATGCCAAACAGTCCGGCGGCGAGACCTGCCCCAACGCCTGCCAGCAGAAGCAGGCCGATCTGCAGCCCGTATTCAGCGAGGAAAGCCTCCATCAGGCGCTCACGGGCGCGCCGAGCACATGCTCAAGCGCCTCGTCGAGCACGTCGAGGCCCGCTCCGGGCTTAACAGCTTTCTCAGACAGGGTCCGACGCCAGGCACGCGCCCCTGGCTGGCCTGCAAACAGGCCCAGCATATGACGAGTCATCGAGGAGAGCTTTGTGCCCTGCGCCAACTGCTCCTCCATGTAAGGCCGGTAGCGTCTCAGCGTCTCCTGGCATGCCGCCATGTCGATTGCGTCCTCGCCCTCTCCTGTTTCGATCAACCGGTCGGCATGAGCGAGGAGTTGCGGCGTCTGATAGGCGGCGCGGCCGAGCATCACGCCGTCAAAAGTCTTGAGGTGCCCGGCGCTCTCTTCCATCGTCCTGATCCCGCCATTGAGTATGATGGTGAGGTCAGGCCGGGCCGCTTTCAGATCGCCCACAAGCGCGTAGTCGAGCGGCGGGATATCGCGATTTTCCTTCGGGCTAAGGCCCGACAGCCAGGCCTTTCGCGCATGAACTGTGAAGACCTCGCAGCCAGCATCCGAAACGCGGTCGACAAAGCCGAACAGGGTCTCGCGCGGCGGGTCTTCATCAACGGCAACGCGGCACTTCACGGTCACCGGGATCGACACCGCCTCGCGCATCGCAGCAACACAGTCTGCCACTACGCCCGGCTCCTGCATCAGGCAGGCGCCGAACCGGCCCGACTGGACCCGGTCGGATGGGCAGCCGCAATTGATGTTGACCTCGTCATAGCCGAACGCTTCGGCGACCCGGCTCGCCTCGGCGAGCTTTGCCGGGTCCGAGCCGCCAAGCTGCAGCACCACGGGATGCTCAGCCTCCGAATAGCCGATCAGCCGCTCGCGCTCGCCATGAATCACGGCATCCGCCGTCACCATCTCGCTCCACAAAAGCGCCTTTGATGACAGCGCCCGATGAAACATCCGGCAATGCCGATCCGTCCAGTCCATCATAGGGGCGACAGAAAATCTATAGGCTTGATTTTTCATGCTTTTTTCTGTAGTTTCTGAGGACTAAAAGAAGAACGTGTGCACTTTTTTGGATGAATTTGCACACGATTGTACCGGTTTTGATCTGTCACTGCACACGGAGCGCACACGAAATGGCGTCGATCACGAAACTCCCGTCGGGCAGCTGGCGTGCCCAAGTCAGAAGAAACGGACGCTATGTCTCCAAGACGTTCAAACGACGCCGCGATGCCGACGAATGGACGATCGATATGGAGCGCCGCATCGATCGCGGCGAAAGCGTTTCCAAATCCCGTCCCAAGCATCTCAATACCCTTATCGATCTCGTCGACCTGCACATTGCAGACATGCATGAGTCCCGAAAGCCCCTGCGCCGCTCGAAGTCCTACTCGCTGAACAAGCTGAAGCAAGACATTGGCCACACGCGCATCAACCAGATCGACCGCGAAACCATCGTCGAGTTCGGCCGCATGCGCGCTGCCGAGGGGGCCGGTCCCGCGACCATCGCCATGGATATCTCCTACCTGAAGACGATCATGCTGCACGCCAAAGCCGTGCACGGCGTCCATACGCCCGTCGAAGAAGTGAAGCTCGCCCGTATAGCGCTCAACCGTCTTGGCCTGATCGGCAAGAGCAAGGAACGCGATCGCCGGCCGACGCAGGAAGAACTCGACCAGCTTTTCGCCTTCTTCGACGCCAATGAGCGATACTGGGCGCCGATGACAAGGATCATTCAGTTCGCAATCGCGACAGCCATGCGCCAGTCGGAGATCTGCAAGATCGAGTGGGATGATGTCGACCTGCGCAGGCGCATCGTGACGGTACGGGATCGCAAGGATCCACGCCAGAAGGATGGCAATCATCAGGAAGTCCCGCTGGTCGGTCTAACGGGATATGACGCGTGGTCGCTGATCAACGACCAGCGCAGAGCGAGCAACTCAACGGGCCGCGTCTTTCCTCATAATCCTAGATCGATCGGGACGGCGTTCCGAAGGGCCTGCATCGGTCTCGGAATTGAAGACCTGCACTTTCATGACCTTCGCCATGAAGGCACGAGCCGTCTGTTTGAAGCAGGCCTGAAGATTCAACAGGTAGCGCTCGTGACCGGTCACAAGGACTGGAAGATGCTGAAGCGTTATACCCACCTCAACGCGGATTCGATTGTTGCTTTGGCCAGCGGACAATGAACCGATTCAGTCTCTAATGATGGATATTTGACGCATTAAAGCAAGAATTTCGCCTTTAAGCGTCACTTTTGACGCATTAACCGAGTGTATCGCATTCGTAATGCGCAGGCGGCCTGCTAAGGAAAAGCAATAGCCAATCAAGTCTTGAACGCGATGGAACATTCGCGGCTCTTTGCCGACAGGACAGGATTACCCGATACGGACAAAGCGTACTCACCTTGGAGAGCTATCATCCGGCCGCCTGGACACCATTCCCACTCGATAATGAACAAGCCTAAATAACTGTTTTAAAACAGGTATTTGCAGAAAATTGTGGACAATCATACCGTAATTGCAGCCGAGAGTTTTTCTCGCTGGGGTTTTGAATAATGCAGGCCGAGACTGCTAGTGAGCTTGACACGATTCGGATGCACGCGGCGGACAATGTGGTCCCAAAGATCAATTGCACCATTAATTCGCCATGTGCTTACTGCTCGGA
>NZ_JBARZC010000594.1:0-5976 GCF_049649345.1 Henriciella sp.
CAATTGAAGTCTCTACCGATTTCGACACACGCACGCCTGAAACGCTGAGTGCCGGTGAACCCCGCCCCGAGAAAATCAGTCATGTTGTTCTTCACTCTCCGAACCACAAGGCTTATGTCGAATTCTACGAAAAGGCACTTGGCTTCAAGGTCTCTGACTGGCTTGGCGATTTCATGTGTTTTCTGCGATGCAATGAGTGGCATCATCGACTCGCCATCCTGCCTGGCCCACCCGCTTTCAACCACGTCGCCTATGATGTGCCTGACGTCGATGCTGTCATGAAGGGTGTGACGAGACTGCGTGAGACAAACGGCGATGTTGTCTGGGGCCCGGGGCGCCACACCGCTGGCAACAATGTATTCTCTTATTACGTCACGCCGGCTGGCTACGCCGTTGAATACACCTGCGATCTGGAAAAGGTCGATGACGACACCTGGGAAGCGAAGGTTCATCCGCCAAGCGCAGCAACCATGGACCAGTGGGGGTTCGGTGTTGGTGGCCCGTCCACCATGCCCGATCCCAAGCCGGATGGCGGCCTGTTCAAGGCGGTGGAGATTTAACGATGGCGCTCTTTGAGTACTTCCCGAACTATATCTGGAACTTGTCCGTCGCCATTGCTGTTGCCAGCGGTGCTGAACTTGGCGAAATCGTCGATATGTGTGAGCCCATAAAGCGGGCTGCGGACGAAGGTGCCGATGCCGGCACACCTGAGTTCATGAAGCAATGGGCCAGAAAGGCAGACACGCTGGCTTCCATGGCAGAGGAAGATCTGGCCCGAGGCCGGAAACTATCTGCCGCAGACAAGCTTCGCCGGGCCTCGCTCTATTACATCACAGCCGAGCGCATGCAGGGCCATGGCCACCCTGGGCGTGCCGAGACGTATGCGAAAGCACAGAGCGCCTTCAGCCAGTATATCGAATACGGCAAGGAGAACTGCGAACGCGTCGAAATCCCGTACAAGGGCGCGACGCTGCCAGCGCTCTATACGCGGGCGGAAGGTGTCGAGGGCGAAGCGCCCTGCATCGTGTTCACCAACGGCCTCGATAGCTGCAAGGAGCTGCTCTACTGGACATGGCTTCCGCACGCCTTAGCGCGACGCGGTATCTCCACACTTTGTGTCGATCAGCCAGGCTCCGGCGAAGCGATCCGTAAACAGGACATGCCGGCAACCCCCTACTCCGAAGAGTGGGCGACGCCTTGCTACGAATATCTCGCCGGCCGCGATGACGTCGATGCAGAACGCATTGGCATTTCCGGGATTTCCCTTGGCGGACACTTTGCAGCGCGCGCCGCGGCCTATGAGCCACGTTTTGCGTCGGGCGCGATCTGGGGGGCGAACCACAACTGGTACGAAGTGCAGGTTGGGCGTCTCGATCGCGAAGGCGAGAACCCGGTGCCCCACTACTGGAAGCACGTCTATTGGGTATTCGGAGCCGACAACAAGGAAGACTTCTTCAAGAAAATTGAAGGCATGAACATGAACGGGCATATGGATCGCATCAAGATGCCCTTCCTGATCACCCATGGCGAGAACGATCGCCAGATCAATGTGAAATACGCTCATCAAGCCTTCGAGCAACTCAGCAACTCGGCAAAGCCAGAGCTCAAGATATTCACATCACGCGAAGGCGGCGTCGAACACGTCGGCGCGGACAACATGTCTTTCGGACGCGACTACATCGCCGACTGGTTTGCCGACACGCTCGGCGGACGGACTGAGTAGTTAAGTAGTGAAAAGGGGACCCGGTAATGATGAGCGAAATTCCTCGAATTGCTGTGGACCCATTTTCCGAAGCATTTCTCAGTGACCCCTACGCCTATCATGCAGAGCTGAGAGATGTCGGCCCCGTCTTCTGGCTGGAGGCGATAGGCGCTTACGGTGTCGCTCGCCACGATGAGGTTACCCAAGTGCTCGGCAATCACGACATCTTCGTATCCAGCCGGGGAGTTGGACTAGCGGATTTCTCCAGGGAAAAGCCCTTTCGTCCTCCATCCCTTCTGCTTGAAGCAGATCCCCCGCTGCATACGCGCACGCGCGATTTGATGAACCGGATTGTCGCGTTGCCCGTGCTTCGCTCTCTCGAACCTCTTTGGCGGGAAAAGGCAAAAGTGCTGGTTGACGAATTGCTTGAGCATGATGGCTTCGACGCGGTCGTCGATCTCGCCGAAGAGTTTCCAATGAGAATCTTTCCTGATGCAGTAGGGCTGATGGAGGAAGGACGCGAGCATCTGCTGACTTATGCCTCGATTGTCTTCAACGCCTTTGGTCCCCGAAACAAGATCTTCGAGGACGGTATGGCTGATGCTGAAGAAGCGACGGCTTGGGTCGCGGAGGCCTGCAAGCGCGAAAACCTGAAATCCGATGGCTGGGGTGAGGCTGTCTACCAGTCTGCTGACCGGGGTGATTGCTCTCATGACGAAGCTGAGCGGCTGGTACGCTCTTTCCTGTCGGCGGGTGTCGATACAACCGTGAACGGAATATCCAATCTGCTGTATGCGTTTACGCAGTTTCCCGACGAGTGGCAAAAGATGGATACGAGCACCAGCGCAACGCGGCGGGCCTTTAACGAGGGATTGCGCTGGAGATCGACCGTTCAGACCTTCTTCCGCACCGTTGCGGAGGACACCAGAATTGGTGATGTGGACATTAAGGAAGGCGCGAAGATCATCACCTTTCTCGCTACGGCCAACCGCGACGAGCGCCGATGGGACGATCCCCATACATTTGACGTGACGCGCAATGCAGCCGGGCATGTGGGCTTCGGGCACGGCATACATGCCTGCCTCGGTCAGATGGTCGCACGAATGGAGGCTGATGCCCTGCTGTCAGCGATGCGCGAGAAAATCGCCCGGATCGAAGCAGACGGACCAGCCGTACCCCGCCTGAACAACACACTCTGCTCTATGGCCAGTGTACCGGTGAAAATTCAAAAGACAGGGAACTGAAATGACTGAAGCACCTTTTCGCCGGATCGTGACCGGGCATAATCCTGAAGGCAAGGCGATTATTCAGGAAGATGGACCTCCGCCGCGCGTCCAGAGGATCGGTGGCGAAACAGGTCCAATGTTCTACGAAGTCTGGAACACAACCGCCACTCCTGCCCCGATCGATCACGCAAGCGGCGAACCTCCCGAAAGCAACATTGTTCTCGCTCCACCAAAGAATGGAACGCGGATCCGAGTGTTGGACATACCGCCAGATGATCCGAGCTTCGAGCACATGACGCCGGAAGAAAGAAAGGCTCATTTTGCCGAGATTGGTGCAGCAGATGCCGTCGCGGACGACGGCAAGAGCGACCGACACGCCCATATGCACCGCACCGAGACGATCGACTACGGCATCGTCTTGGATGGTGAGCTTGTCCTCATTATGGACGAAGGAGAAACGACTGTCCGCGCAGGCGACATCGTGATCCAGCGCGGCACCAATCATGGCTGGGCCAATCGCACAGACAGGAATTGCCGCATCGCCTTCATCCTGATCGACGGTCAGTTCGACCCGGCACTGGCTTAGGAGCGTGCGATGAGACTTGCAACACGTAACAACGGGACTCCTGACGGCCAGCTGGTGGTCGTCTCTAGCGACAATGACTGCTTTGTCGCCGCGAATGGCATCGCGACAAATTTGCTCGATGCAATGACGCGTTGGGCAGACGTGGCCGGGCCCCTTGCCGCTTTGGCAAAGCAGCCTGAGGCAAACCAGGACAGCGCCGAAGCCTTCGACAGCGCGTCTGCGTTGGCACCGCTTCCGCGCTCCTGGCAATGGCTCGACGGATCCGCCTTCCCGCAACACGGCTTACTGATGCAGAAGGCTTTCCACCTGCCGCCGATCGAGAGCGATCGGCCCCTGATGTACCAAGGCATGTCCGACCGCTTCTATGGCGGCACCGCTGATGTGCCCTTCGGCAGCGAGAAGGACGGCATCGACTTTGAAGGCGAGTTCGCCGTGATCGTCGATCATGTGCCAATGGGCACCAGCGCCGACGACGCGATGGATCATATCAAGCTGGTCGTTCAGTTGAACGACTGGAGCCTGCGCACGATCGCACCGATCGAAATGAAGACCGGCTTCGGCTGGGTGCAAGCCAAACCCGCCTGCAGTGTTGCGCCGGTCGCGGTGACGCCTGACGAGCTCGGCGCGTCATGGTCAAATGGCCGTGTCTGCCTGCCCTTGCGCGTGGAATGGAATGGCAAACGCTTCGGCGACGCGGACGGCTCCGAGATGGAGTACGGTTTCCATGAACTCGTCGCTCACGCCGCCGCGACCCGGGACCTCGTGGCAGGCACCATCATCGGCTCCGGCACGGTCTCGAACAGGGACTACGCCAATGCCGGATCCTCATGCATCTCCGAGCGGCGCGCCATCGACATGATCGAGCATGGCGAACCCAAGACGCAGTTCATGTCGTTCGGCGACCGCGTCAGGATGGAAGCGCGCAGCAGAGATGGACGACCGCTCTTCGGAGTGATCGACCAGTCTGTCACGTCAGCAAAAACCATAGTCACGGAGCCATGAGGCGATGAGCATTCTCGGAAAAATATTCGGAAGTCGCGGAAAATCGACGCAGGCCGCCGATGAGCCGACGAGCTCAGGCGGCAGCAACGCATGGTCTATCCTGGTGATCGGTGGAGGGATCGGCGGATTGACCGCCGGCATAGCTCTGCGCCGGAAGGGCTTTGACGTTGAGATTATTGAGCGGGATCCGGAGTGGTCAGTCTACGGCGTCGGAATCATCCAGCAGAATAATGTCGTGCGGGCCGTGGCCGAACTCGGTGTCATCGATGACTATGTCGATGCCGGTTTCGGCTTCGATCACGTCAAGATATTCTTGCCAAACGGCACCGAAGTCGCGCACATTCCGACGCCAGCGCTTACCGAACGTTATCCCGCCTGCGTGGGGATCGGCCGTCCGGCCCTGCAATGCGTTCTCGGAGATCGCGCAAAGGCGTCTGGCGCGAAGATCCGCCTCGGCCGGACCGCCGAGACCATCAACGACACCGGTGATCGGGTGGATGTCACATTCTCCGACGGCACCAGGGGCAGCTACGATCTCGTCATCGGCGCCGACGGGCTCTACTCCCAGACACGCGACATGTTATTTCCTGATGCGCCTAAACCGGAGTTTACGGGACAATCTGTCTGGCGCTACAACTTCAAGCGTCCGGATGACGTACAGGGACTCTGGGTGTATAATGGTACCCCCGGTGTTGGCCTTGTCCCGATGACCGATGATCTGATGTACATGTATGTGACAACAGCCGAGCCGGGAAATCCGCGGATCCCGACTGAGAATCTGGCCAGCGAGATGCGCAAACGCATGACGACGCCTTCACCAATGATTCAGGCACTTGTCGAAAAGGTGACCGACAATGACGGAGTTGTTTACCGTCCTCTTGAATGGCTCATGTTGGAAGGTCCCTGGCACAAAGGGCGAGTTGCGTTGCTCGGCGACGCCGTCCACGCAACGACGCCTCATCTTGGTCAGGGCGCCGGCCTTGCTATTGAGGATTCGCTCGTGATTGCGGACGAGCTTTCAAAGGCGGCCACCCCGGAAGAAGCATTCCAGAAATATCGCGACCGCCGGTTCGAGCGTTGTGATTACATTGTCAAGAACAGCCTCGCGATCTGCAAGGGCCAACTCGGCGAAGGCCCACTCATCGACAATAGTAAGGCGTCTGCGGAGGCCATCGGCGTGGTATCGCAACCGATCTAGACAGAGTCATGCCGATCGGTCGCCGGGCACGCATACAGCGCCGACGTCGGATTGTTAGAAAGCCCTGTCGGAGAACCACGGAGGGCATAGGTCAAAGAAAGAATGGGAATATTTCCCTATTCCCACTCGATTATGAACAAGCGCCCCAACCTGCAATAACGACTACAGAACACATTAAGTTGTGGATGGAAATACCGTCAAAAATGCCAAATATCTGTTTTTGATGGGTTTTTTGATAGTGCACAGACTGAGCTTTCTTCGG
>NZ_JBARZC010000595.1:0-2378 GCF_049649345.1 Henriciella sp.
ACCCCCACGGCCACAGCAGCCTTGCCGTCATTGACGCCAATGAAAACCGCGATGCCCGAGCCGAGTTTGGATTTGGCCTCGTCGACAAGACCGCGAAGGTCCTTGCCGCCGACCCCCTCTGCAACGCGGGCGATCAGCTTGTAACCGCCAATCTCTTCAGGCCCGGCCGGCGCAGCGGCACCGCCGCCGCCCATGGCGAGCTTGCGTTTGGCGTCTGCCAGGTCGCGTTCCAGGGTGCGGCGTTCTTCACTAATTGAGGCGACCTTCCGGCCAACATCCTTGAGCGGCACTTTTAGCTGGTCGGCAAGATCAAGCGCGACCTGCGCCCGGCTCTTGAGGAAAGACAGCGCCTCGGCGCCCGTCGCTGCCTCGATCCGGCGAACGCCTGCAGAGACCCCGCTTTCAGACGTGATCACAAAAGCGGCGATATCGCCTGTGCGCGAGACATGCGTGCCGCCGCAGAGCTCGACCGAATACGGCCGGTCACCCGGGGTCAGGGACCGGCCCATTGAGAGCACACGAACCTCATCGCCATATTTTTCGCCGAAGAGCGCGAGCGCACCCGCCTCGATCGCCTTGTCGGGTGCCATGGTCGCGATCGTCGCCTCGTCATTCTGGCGGATGACGGCGTTGACCTGGTCTTCGATGGCCTCGATCTCGGCCGGCGTGACCGGCCCACCATGAGAGAAATCAAAGCGAAGCCGGTCTTCCTCGACGAGCGAGCCTTTCTGGGTGACATGCTCGCCGAGCACATCGCGCAGCGCCGCATGCAGGAGGTGCGTGGCCGAATGATTGGCACGTATGCGCTGGCGCCGCTCATGGCTCGCGACGAGCGTCGCTGCATCACCGAGCGAAATCGATCCGTCTGTCAGCTCGCCGACATGGACGTGGACATCGCCGGCGCGCTTCTGGACATCGCGCACAATGAAACGGGCGCCATTGGCGAAATGCACCTCGCCATGGTCACCGGCCTGGCCACCGCTTTCGGCGTAGAAAGGCGTTCTGTCGAAAACGAGTTCACAATCGCCGCGCTCAGCGCTGTCGACCATGGCGCCGCCAGCAACGATGGCCTTCAGCTCGCCTTTGTCCTCAACGCCGTGATAGCCGAGGAATTCTGTCGCCCCGACCTTGTCGCGCACGCGAAACCAGACCGCATCGGAACCGCTATCGCCAGAGCCGGACCAGGCCTCGCGGGCGGCTTTCTTCTGCTGGGCCATGGCTTCATCGAAGCCGGCCGTATCGACGCTCATGCCGCGTCCGCGAAGGATATCCTGCGTCAGGTCGAGCGGGAATCCGAATGTGTCATAGAGGCGGAAGGCGGTCTCGCCGGGCAGCTCGCCATCAGAGGAAAGACCTTCGGTCGCCTCATCAAGCAGGGCGAGACCACGGCCGAGCGTGCGCTGGAAGCGGGCTTCTTCCTGTTCGAGGGCCGCTTCGATGGCCGGCTGGGCGCGGCGCAGCTCCGGATAGGCATCGCCCATCTCGCCGGTGAGCGCGCTGACCAGTCTGTACATGGCCGGTTCGCGCGCGCCGAGAAGATGGCCATGGCGCATGGCGCGGCGCATGATCCGGCGCAGCACATAGCCGCGGCCTTCATTCGACGGGGTCACACCGTCTGCAATCAGGAAGGCGGACGTTCGCAAATGATCTGCAATCACGCGGAAGGAGGCAAGCTGGTCGCCCGCTGCCTTGGCCTTGTAGATCTCTTCTTCTGCCGCGATCAGCGTCTGGAAGAGATCGATCTCATAATTGTTGTGGACGCCCTGCAGCACAGCCGCCATGCGTTCGAGCCCCATGCCGGTGTCGATGGACGGCTTTGGCAGGTTTGTGCGCGCACCGCCTGCCTGCTGCTCATATTGCATGAAGACGAGATTCCAGATCTCGATGAAGCGGTCGCCATCCTCATCGGGGGATCCAGGCGGCCCGCCGGGCACCTTGTCGCCATGGTCGAAGAAGATTTCAGAGCATGGTCCGCACGGGCCGGTATCGCCCATCGACCAGAAATTGTCGCTGGTCGCGATGCGGATGATCCGGTCGTCTGGCAGGCCGGCGACTTTCTTCCAGATGGCTGCAGCCTCGTCATCATCGGCATAGACGGTGACCAGAAGCCGGTCTGCCGGCAGGCCCAGTTCCCTGGTGATGAGTTCCCAGCCGAAATGGATCGCTTCGTCCTTAAAATAGTCACCGAAGGAGAAGTTTCCGAGCATTTCGAAGAAGGTGTGGTGGCGAGCGGTATAGCCGACATTGTCGAGATCATTGTGCTTGCCGCCCGCACGCACACATTTCTGCGAGGTCGCCGCACGCGGGGCGAACGGTGTTTCCGCACCGGTGAAGATATTCTTGAACGGGACCATGCCGGCATTCACGAAAAGCAGGGT
>NZ_JBARZC010000596.1:0-2650 GCF_049649345.1 Henriciella sp.
GGCGTGACGTCCTCAAAACCGAAGCTAACGGTGTTTTCTGTGTCTATTTCATCTGTCATGCGCGGCGACCATAGTGGCACGAAAATCTAAACGCTATATGCGGTTACCATGCCTGAATTACCCGAAGTCGAGACAGTTCGCCGCGGCCTTTCCCCCGTCATGGACGGGCGCACCATCCTGTCGGTCCAGCTGAACCGGCCGGATCTGCGTTTTCCGTTGCCTGCGCAATTTGCCGATCGGCTATCCGGCGCACGCATAGACCGGCTCGGACGGCGCTCAAAATTCCTGGTGGCTGAGCTTTCTTCAGGCGATGCACTGATCATGCATCTTGGCATGTCGGGCCGGTTTACCATCACAGACAGCGGCCAGCTCGGCGAGTTTCATCATGAGGTCGCGCCTGACCCGAAACATGATCATGTCATCTTCCACATGGAGGGTGGGCAGACTGTCACCTATAATGATCCCCGCCGCTTCGGCTTCATGGAGCTCTGGCCGCTGGCGCAGATGGAGACGTATCCGCGTCTTGCGGGGCTCGGGCCTGAACCGCTGTCCAACACCTTCTCGCATGCCTGGCTGAACGAGGCGCTGAAAGGCAAGACCGGGCCAATCAAGTCTGTCCTGCTCGACCAGCGCACCATTGCAGGGCTCGGCAATATCTATGTCTGCGAGGCGCTCTACCGCGCGAAGATCAGCCCTCGCCGGCGCGCCAATACCGTGCCAGGTGAGCGGGCCGCCAGGCTGACACGGGCGATCAATGACGTGATCGCCGAGGCCATTGAGGCCGGCGGCTCATCGATCAGTGACTTCAAGGCAGCGACAGGCGAGCTTGGTTATTTCCAGCACACATTCGCCGTCTATGACCGCGAGGGCGAGCCCTGCAAGACATGCGGTGCCCCGATCAGACGCATCGTCCAGTCGGGGCGCTCAAGCTTTTACTGTGGAAGCTGCCAGCGGTAAAAGTCAGCCATTTCCCCAGAGACGCTGCCACCAGGGCTTCTTCTCTTTCGGCTCGACATTGATTGCCGAGGCCGAATAGCCGCCATCGGCCATTTTCTGTTTGATATCGGCCTCATCCCAGCCGGTGAGTTTGGCGAGGTTTTCGGCTTCCTGGTCCCAGCGGCTGACGAGCGTGTCGGCATAGTCGCGGGCCTCTTCGCACTGGTCGAAATCGCCGCGCCATGGATGACGCAGGACATAGCGGCCCTGATAATTGTTCTTGTCGCCAGTCACCTGGAAGGTCAGATCCTGCGGGAAGGTTTCGCCATCATAGCGCACATGCAGACGTGTCACGAAGACATCGACCGGCTGGGGTCCGGGGCGGAAACCGGGGCGCGGCTGGATATCGCCATCGCTGCCTTCATCAAGCCACATCACGCCAAGCTCCTGCAGCTGCGAGCGCGACAGTGGCTCGGCGGCGCACGGGTCGCACCAGCTCATGTCCCAGGCATATTCCATGAAGACGGCCTTGCCGTTTTCCTTCTCGACCTGATGGGCGAACATGTCCCGGTAGAACTCGCCAAACTCATCCTTCACGAAGATCGGGACATCCATGTCGGACGGTAGTTTCACCGTCTTGTAATTGGTGGTTTCGACGCGGCCCTTGCGGGTCAGGGCGAAGACGAAGAGTTCCTGCTTGCCTTCGGCATTCACCGTGCCGAGCCGGATTGGCAACATGAAATCCTCGTCCTCATAGGCAACCTGGATCGGGCGCAGAAAACCCGAACCGTCATGGCGTTCCAGATTCACCTTGGCGACGAAGAATTTCATGCCCTGTTTGAGGTAAGAGCCGACAACATCTTCGGCTCCTTCAGGGATCCTGTAGCCTTCCTGGTTGAGCCAGGTGATCAGCCCGTCGGACTCTTCGGCCGACAGGATCAGAATGTCGTACTCGCCGACCTCATATTCTGCCTCGATGGTGACGCCGAGATCCTCGGCCTCCTCCATCACCATGTCGTCCATGGCGCCCGAGGCGGTTGGCGCCGCCATCGCCAGTTCCCGGCGGTACCGCATATCGCAGGGATTCTCGTCATGATATTCGACAAGCCGCGGGGCGGTATACTCATCGAGATGGTCGATCAGGCCGGGATTGGCGACATTGATCTGCTCACGCTCGGGGATGTCGACGACGGGGATGACCATGGCAAACTCTGACGGCTCGCCGCGATAGTCGGACGCCATGGTGATGACTGTCCGCTCGCCATCGCGCACGAGCGCCACTTTCGACGCGTCATTGAACAGATCGGTGTCGGCCTTGGCGACGAAGAAGCCGCAGAAGGCCGACGCCGGCGCGCTAAGGCCGAGCGAGCTGAGGCCGAGGGCGGCCGCCCCCATCAGGTGTCTGAGTTTCATAGTGTCGTCCCTCCTTGGACTTTGATGGTGTGCCCCACTGGAACCGGCTGGCAGGCAGGAGCCGGTCGAGAATTGGTGTCAGTAATGAGAGCGCCGCCAGCGCCATGAGCGGCGCGGCGCGGACATTCGGCCCGATGATGAACCAGGCGGTCAGCGCGGCGACGGCTGCCGCAAACAGGATGCGCCCTGCCCGCGAATCCGGTGTCGAACGCGGGTCCGTGATCATGAAGAAGGTGAAGACGAGCAGGGTGCCCGAAGACAGCTGATGCATGGGGATGGCCATCGGGTCGCCGAGCCAGAT
>NZ_JBARZC010000597.1:0-9040 GCF_049649345.1 Henriciella sp.
CGCCGACATGACGATGGCGCTGATCCTCGGCGTGCCGCGCCGCCTGCATGAGGGCGTTCAGCTGCTCGCAGCGGGCAAGTTCGATGGCTGGGCGCCGACCTGGATGCTCGGGCGCCGGATTGCCGGCAAGCGTCTCGGCATTATCGGCATGGGCCGGATCGGCCAGGCAGTGGCACGCCGCGCCAGGGCGTTCGGGCTGCAGATCCACTATCACAATCGCAAGCCGGTGAGCCGCCAGGTGACCGAAGAGCTCGGCGCGACCTATTGGGAAAGCCTCGACCAGATGCTGGCGCGGATGGATATCATCTCGGTCAACTGCCCGCATACGCCGGCAACCTTTCATCTCCTCTCGGCCCGCCGGCTGAACCTGATCAAGCCGGAAGCCTTCATCGTGAACACCGCGCGCGGCGAAGTGATCGACGAGGCCGCGCTCGCCCGCGCGCTGAAAGCCGGAAATATTGCAGGCGCTGGCCTCGACGTGTTCGAGCGCGAGCCTGTCGTCAATCCGGAGCTGATGGGCCTGCCGAATGTGATCCTGCTGCCGCATATGGGCTCAGCCACAGTCGAGGGCCGGATCGAGATGGGCGAGAAAGTCATCATCAACATCAAGACCTTCGCCGACGGCCACAGGCCGCCAGACCGGGTAATCCCGGCGATCCTCTAATACGCAAAAAAGCCCGGCATCTCTGCCGGGCTTTCCGTTTCTTCTTCGGCCAAGCGTCGCGGGTGACTAGTGCACGCTGACGGGGCGCATCTCGTGGGCGCGGGCGGCTGCAAAGGCAGCGTCACGGCCTTCCACGATGGCCAGCTGTTCTCCCTCACCATTGGAGAGGACGAAGAGCGCGTCGCGGTCACCGACTGTTTCGAGCGCCTCTTTGGGAAGCTCTGCGAACTCGTTCTCCGCAATCTGGCGGATGTAAACGATGTCCTTGGCCGAGAACAGCTTCACAGCGTGGTTTGCAAGTTCTGTCGTCATGGCTTGTTCCTTCCTTTCAAAGACAGGACCACGACACATCAACCCGGCAGAAGCTCCAACTCAGCGGCAGCTCCTCTTTTACCGCCGGGCTTGTGTCAGACTTGAATCTGGGGTCCGATCTTGCCGGGTTCAAGCCTTCTATGCGGCCATAAAAGGGTATTTGGGCAGTTCAGCCGCCGGGGGTGAACAGGTGTTCAGATTCGCGGTGGCGGCGCTGTATCCCGATCCTCTCCATCCGCGGGAAGGGCCCGGTTGGACCGTGCCTAGCCGAAATCCTCGACCACGATATCGTCTTCCGCGACTCCGATTTCCTTTAGCGCGAGCACGATATCGTCGATCATCGGTTCAGGCCCGCAGACATAGCATTTGCCGGCGCCCGGCTGGACATGATCGCAGAGAATGTCCTTGTCGATCTGGCCGGAGGGGACATCGGCCTGCGTCTCATCTGTGACTGTGAAAAAGGTCTTCAGGCCTGGCATGGCTTCGAACTCATCGCGGTAGATGATGTCGGCCTCCGTACTGTTGGAGAAAATGAGTTCGCAGCCCTCAAGCGTGCCCATTTCCTTCAGGCGCTCGCGCAGGATGGCGATAAAGGGCGTCACGCCCGCGCCGCCCGCAATGAACCAGCCCTTGCCTTCATCCTGGATCGCGCCCCACGGGTCTTCGATGAGGACATTGTCGCCCGGCTGCA
The DNA here is from genome assembly GCF_049649345.1 of Henriciella sp. Lineage (GTDB taxonomy): Bacteria > Pseudomonadota > Alphaproteobacteria > Caulobacterales > Hyphomonadaceae > Henriciella. Next base: position 1,668 of record NZ_JBARZC010000597.1, read on the forward strand.
GCTCTGCGATCTGTTCGGTCACGCCGTCATGATCGGGATAGGACTTGATCGTGAATTCAAGATAGTCGTCCGAGGGCAGGCTGGTCGGGGTGAAGGGGCGTTGCTTGGTGCGCCAGCCTTCGCGGTCGAGTGCGAGATCGACCGCTTGTCCCGGCTCGATGCCGAGCCTGTCCGGCTTGTCGAATCTCAGCCGGAAGACATCAGGGGTCACAGGGTCGATGGATTGCAGGGTCAGGGTATGGGTCATGGCGTGCTCCTTGTCAGGAGATCAACGCGAGCGCGGGAAAGGCGGTTCCGGGGCTGCGAGGCTCAGAGTCTTGGCACCGTCTAGATGCAAACGGCGTCCTGAGGTTTAAGCTGCTTGCGCATGGGATAGCTCGTGACGCCATCGTCCGTCACCGGCTCGCCAACTCGGGTCCAACAATTTGCTTTATAAAAATCGAGCGCCGTCACCGTACTCGAGAGAGTCGCGATGGATATGCCGCTCTGGCGAAGCTGCCGCTCCAGCGATGCAAGGATCGCTTTGCTCACGCCAGAGAAGCGATGGTGCGATCAATGCGTCGGACAGCCTTGAGCGCGACTCATGTGAGAGGCGCAGCGCCGATAAGGAGTCAAATTACAAAAGCCCCTGCCGGGGCATTTTTCACGTATTTTTGGTCCACCGGACCAAAAATTTTGCGCAGCAAACCCGTGAAAAATGGTGGAGCCTAGCGGGATCGAACCGCTGACCTCTTGCATGCCATGCAAGCGCTCTCCCAGCTGAGCTAAGGCCCCAATCCAACAGGAGACGCGTGAGGTATAGTCTCACGCGCTCCTGATCAAGTCCAATTATCAGGACTTCTTGTCATCGTCTTCCTCGTCGCCGCCGTCTGCATCCTCGGCGTCGTCATCATCGTCTTCGACATCATCGTCATCATCGCCAAGGTCGAGATCGTCATCGAGGTCGATGTCATCGTCGAGTTCGAAGTCTTCCTCTTCATCATCGATCGCGACATCGTCGTCATCATCGTCGAGGCCTTCTTCGGTAAAGCCGGCCGGGACCTTGCCGGGGGCCGCTTCCTCGTCTTCATCCTCGTCACCGCCTTCGAGCACGACTTCGTCTGCATCAGCGCCGAGTTCGCGGGAGGCTTCATCATCCTCATCCTCATCCTCGTCCTCGTCTTCCTCGTCGTCATCACTTTCGTCTTCATCGTCATCGAGATCTTCTTCATCATCGTCGATGTCGGTCTTGGCGGCCTTCTTCTTTTTCTTTTTCTTCGTGGACTCGTCCTCTTCGAGGTCGTCTTCATCCTCGTCCTTGGGGACGGCTGACTTGGCGCGCTTGGCCTTCAGCTTCGCGCTGGTCGTGCGAATCTCATCATCTTCGGGGTCGAACTCTGTCTGGCACTTCGGACAGACTGCCGGGCGCTTGTTGAGATCGTAGAATTTAGCCTCGCAATTGGGGCAGATCTGTTTGGTCCCAAGATCGGAATCGGCCATCTTGTCGGTCTCCAAGCCTGAATGAATTGTTGCGGGGGCGCTTGCCAGAAACCCTCGCCGCTGTCAAAGCGCTTTCGCCAGCTTCTACAGAAGGATAATCGTTTGGCCTGGACATCGTTCCCCGTCAGCAAGCTCCAGGGCGCCATTCGGGCGCCGGGGGACAAGTCCTGTTCGCACCGCGCGCTAATGCTTGCAGGCATTGCAGACGGCACTTCGGAGATCTCCGGATTGCTCGAAGGCGAGGACGTGATCAACACCGCGAAGGCCATGGCCGCGCTTGGTGCTGAGTGCGAGCAGAAGGGCAATGGCCGCTGGACAATAAAAGGTGTCGGCAAGGCCGGCCTGACCTCGCCGGCAGCCCCACTCGATTTTGGCAATTCGGGCACAGGTTCGCGGCTGATGATGGGGCTGATGGCGGGCTACCCGATCAAGGTGAAGATGGTTGGCGATGCCAGCCTGTCGAAGCGGCCGATGAACCGCGTGATCACGCCGCTTGAACAGATGGGCGCGCGTTTTGAGCATGACGGGCGCGGCATGCTGCCTTTGACCCTGCATGGCTCTGCCACGCTCTCGCCGATCGGCTTCGTGCCCGAACAGGCCTCCGCGCAGGTCAAATCCTGCGTACTTCTGGCCGGGCTGAATGCGCAGGGCACGACCCGCGTCACCGAACATCATCCAACCCGCGACCATACTGAAAAGATGCTGCGCGGCTTTGGGGTCGACCTGGATGTTGTCAGCGCTGACGGGCGGCGCCAGATCGTCTCGATAGAGGGCGGGCAGACCTTGCAGGCGGTCGACACGCAGATCCCTGGCGATCCATCCTCTGCGGCTTTCCTGACTGCGGCCGGGCTGATCTCACCTGCAGGCGGGGTGATGGTCGAGGGCGTGATGTCCAACGAAACGCGCGACGGCTTCTTCCGCGCCGCCTCGATGATGGGCGCCGACATTGGCGCTGAGGAGCTTGGCGATGCAGCAGGCGAGCGGCTGATCGATATGCAGGCGGTCTCGAGCGGTCTGAAGGGCCGGGCCATACCCGATTATCTCGTCGCCTCCATGATTGACGAGTTTCCGATCCTTGCCGTGCTTGCCGCCTTTGCGGAGGGGGAGACCACCGTCTCCGGCGCCGAAGAGCTGCGCGTCAAGGAGAGCGACCGGATTGCCGCGGTGGTCGCGATGCTGCGTGTGAATGGTGTGGAGGTCGACGAGCGAAAGGACGGGTTCACCGTGCAGGGCTGCGGTGGTCCGCCTCCGGGGGGCGGGCTTGTCGAGACGCATCACGATCACCGCATCGCGATGAGTGCGCTCGTCATGGGGACGGCCAGCCAGAAGCCGGTCTCGATCGATGACGCGGCCATGATTGCGACGTCCTATCCGGACTTCATGGCGCATATGACCGAGCTCGGCGCAGACATCAGAGAGGGCTGAGGCCCCAATTCGTTCTGGTGTCGAAGCAAAATCGACGATGAAGCTTGCCTTTCGCCTCACAGGCGAATATCGAAAAACGATATTTATTTATCGGAGGTTTCGAATGAAGAAGATACTGACTGGAAGCGTCGCAGTGGTGGCACTTGCCGCCTGCGCGGCCAATGACACGCCGGAGGTCAATCTCGGCGCTGCGCCCGAAGCCAGCGTCGTCGAGATCGAGCCGGTCGTTGCCGAAGCGCCAAGCCTTGATGATTTTGCCCTGATCGACCGTGATGCCATTTTCGGCAATCCGGAAAAGACGCAAGGCCGGGTGAGCCCGGACGGTCAGTATGTCAGCTGGATCGCGCCGGTCGACGGCGTGACCAATGTCTGGGTCGCGCCTGCCGATGACCCGGATGCGGCAAAGCCGATCACCAATGACACCTATCGCGGCATTCGCAGCCACTTCTGGTCGCCGGGCTCCGATTATGTCTACTACACCCAGGACAAGGGCGGGGATGAGAATTTCCACGTCTATGCGTCTGATGTTGCCACCGGCGACGTGCGCGATCTCACGCCGGTTGAAGATGGTGTGCGTGCTGTCATTCAGGGCGTCTCCCGCGACGAGCCAGGCAAGCTGCTCATCGGTCTCAACGAGCGCAATCCGCAGCTTTTCGACCTCTATCTGGTCGATGTCGCAACCGGTGAGATGGAGCTTGCTGCCGAGAATCCAGGCTATGCCGGCTGGCTGGTCGACAATACGCTCACGCCGCGCTTCGGCCTCGTGCAGACGCCGGGCGGCGGCGCTGATATCGTCGATATGGACGGCGAGGTCCTGACTTCGATTCCGGCAGAGGACTTCCTGACAACCAATTCAATCGGTTTCAATGGTGTGAACGATGCGTTCTACGCTGTCGACAGCCGCGGCCGCGACACCGCCGCCCTGGTCGAGATCAGCACTGAGACAGGCGAAGCGACCGTTCTCGCTGAGAATGACAAGGCCGATATCTCGGGCGCGCTCCTGCATCCGACGACCTATGAGCCGATGGCGTATGCCTCCGAATATCTGCGGAGTGAGTGGGAGCCGCTGACCGATGAGGCTGCTGCCGACCTGTCCTTCCTTGAGGCAGAGCTCGACGGGGACATCCAGATCCTGTCCGCCACCGATGACCTGTCGCGCATGGTCGTCTATTCCGAATCGGCCGTCGCGCCGGGCATCTACTATGTCTATGACCGCGACGCGAAAACGCTGACCGAGATGTTCAAGACGCGGCCGGACCTTGCCGACGCGCCGCTGCAGCCGATGTATCCGATCGAGATCACATCCAGCGACGGCCTGCCGCTTGTCTCCTATCTGACGCTGCCGCCTGGCTCAGACGTCGATGGCGACGGCCGGCCCGAAGAGCCGGTGCCGCTGGTGCTGAACGTTCACGGCGGGCCATGGTCGCGCGATTCCTATGGCTATAATTCCTGGCACCAATGGCTCGCCAATCGCGGCTACGGGGTCTTGTCGGTCAATTATCGCGGCTCGACAGGCTTCGGGAAGAATTTCGTCAACGCGGCGGTCGGCGAGTTTGCCGGCAAGATGCATGACGACCTCATCGATGCGGTGAACTGGACGGTCGATGAAGGCATCGCCGATGCGGACGAAATCGCCATCGCAGGCGGCTCCTATGGCGGCTATGCGACCCTTATCGGCGTGACGTTTACACCGGATACGTTCGCCTGCGGCGTCGACATTGTCGGCCCGTCCAGCCTTGCAACGCTGATCGAGAGCTTTCCGGAATACTGGGCGCCTTTCCTGGAAGGCACCTGGTTCAAATATGTTGGCGATCCGGCTGTACCCGAAGAGCGCGAGGACATGCTGAACCGCTCGGCAATCTCGCGTATCGATGACATCTCTGTACCCCTCCTTGTCGGCCAGGGTGAGAACGACCCGCGCGTGACCAAGCTGGAATCCGACCAACTGGTCGCCAGCATGAAGGAGAAGGGTCTCCCGGTCACCTATGTGAACTTCCCGGACGAGGGCCACGGCTTTGCCCGGCCTGAAAACCGGCTGGCATTCTATTCGGTGATGGAAGGCTTCCTGTCTGAATGCCTTGGTGGGCGCGCCGAAGGCTTCGGTTCAGCCTTTGACGGCTCGACCATTCAGGTGCTTGAAGGCGCTGAATATGTCGACGGGCTTGAAGCCGCCGTAGCGGCCATGCCGGCAGACGAAGACGGCTCGGACGGCGACGCGGCCGAGTAGCCACCTGCTGCCCCAAACAAAAGCGGCCGCTTGCAGTTTTGCAGGCGGCCGTTTGCTTTAAGGTCCATGTCCATGAGCGGAAACCTCTCCCTCCATCGCGGTAACATTCTCGACGTCGCGTGCGATGCCATCGTCAACGCTGCCAATTCCGCGCTGATGGGCGGCGGCGGCGTCGATGGCGCTATCCATCGTGCGGCTGGACCCAGACTGAAAGAGGCTTGCCGGCCGCTTGCGCCCTGTCCGACGGGAGAGGTTCGCGTGACGCCGGGATTCCAGCTTGGCGACCGGCTGGTCTTCCACACGGTCGGCCCCGTCTGGCGCGGCGGCGGGGAGGGCGAGCCAGCCTTGCTTGAGGCCTGCTACCGCAACTGTCTCGACGAACTTGTCCGACGCGAGCTGGTGTCGATCGCCTTTCCTGCGATTTCAACGGGCGTCTATGGCTATCCCCCGCAGAGCGCGGCGGCGGTCGCTGTCACGATCTGCCGCGCATTTGTCGAGCGCCACGAGGTCGACATCACGCTGGCCGCTTTCGATCAGATCAATTACGACGCCATCGCTACGGCTCTAAGCGCACCCGGTTGAGCGCTCCCGCTCCGCCCTAGCGGCAGAGCGATGAGGCCTTGTCGATGGCGGCGGCTGAGCCTGAAAGCGAGAAGTGGTAGGACACTTTGGTGTCACGCGAGGAGACCGCTTCGACGCGCAATTCGCTGCCGCTGCGCAGGGCAGAGACGATGCGGCTGTCGTCGCGGTCCTGGGCGAAGGCTTCACGGCCAACACCATACAGCGTCCAGCCGGAGCGTCCGATCGAGGCGCGCGCTGGCAGGTCCGCGCGAAGCTCATAACCGACCTTCAGGCTTGGCTGGCTGCGCGCCTTGCCGGAGCGCCAATTGGACACGAAGAACCACACATCTCCGTGATCAGTCGACTTTGGGGCTTTGTCTGTCGCTTCGGTTGCGGCATAGCAGAGGGTCTCGCCATTCAAGGTTTCCGTGAAGACGGTCCAATCCTTGTAGCGGCCAATTGCGGTTGGCGCGGCGTGAGCGGCAGCAACGGAAGCCGCAGTGAAAACGAGCGTGATGATCGATAATCTGGTCAGCATGGGTGGGAAAGCGATCTTGTGGGAGTTTCAGTTCCTATCGCGGTGACACTGCTGGAAAGTTAAGGCTGAATTTTGGCGGACATGTTTTCGGTTTCTGATGGAACAATATGAGGGCAGGATGGTTGCATTTCGGGCGGCGTTTGCGATCTATGCGTGTGAATGATGGAGTCTCGATAATCCAGTGACGACGATTGTCTCCAGGAGCGGCGAGGATGTGCGCGCCCTGCACGCCGGTTGCATGAAACAGATTGCGGCCCGGCAATGCCGGTCGTCCTTCGGGACTCTGTTCGAATATTATGGCCCCCGGCTAAAATCCTATTTGAGGCGAATGGGCGCTGACGAGGTCGGCTCCGAAGAGATCGTGCAGGATGTGATGCTGACGGTCTGGCGCAAGGCGGGCCAGTTCGATGAGGCCCAGGCCTCTGTCTCGACCTGGATTTTCCGGATCGCGCGCAACCGTCAGATCGACCTGCACAGACAAGCAAGCCGGCCCGACCTTTCGCCAGAAGAACCGATGCTGCAGCCGGCCGGCCATGAAGCGCCTGACCAGACGCTGTCACGCGCCCAGATTGCAGACCGTGTCCGTGAACAGCTGAAAACATTGCCGGAAGAGCAGCTGACTCTGCTCAAGGCCTCTTTCTATGAAGGCCTCTCGCATTCTCAAATCGCAAAAGCCTATGACCTGCCGCTCGGCACCGTAAAGTCCCGCATCCGGCTCGCCTTCGAGCGTCTGAGGGGCAAGCTTCCCCGAGATTAGACCTACAGTGACAGAACCTCAGCGTGTAATTTCTTGACGTTTGCAATTGCGGCTCAATATCTGCTGTAGAGAATATCAATAGTCCGTATAGAGCCTTACGTGCCGTCAAAGTCGAACCTCATTTCTGAGCTTTACAGCGCCTATGCCGCCGGCCGGCTTAGCTCGCCTTTCGCTTTGCTGGTCGAGACGCAGGCGGCGATCCGGCCTGACATTGCGCGCGACGTGGCTGTTTCAGAAGAGATCGCAGCGGCGATGCTTGAGCAGGAAGAGCTCGACCGCCTGGCGCCGAATGCGTTCGAAAAGGCCCTGCATGCGATCGAAGACCTCAGTGAGACCCGCGCCGCTCGCACTGCCAGCCAGGGAATTGATGAATTACTCGCCCTGCC
>NZ_JBARZC010000598.1:0-2746 GCF_049649345.1 Henriciella sp.
CCTTCTCCGCGTCGGAACGATCACGACGCCGACCGGTATCGTCCGCCGAAAGGACCTCGAAGTCCGAAATGACTTTAGAGCATGCCATAGCGCATGATCTACGATTGGCGCCTCATTCTCGGCCAGACGGCCCCCGCCGGAGGGATACGATCTTCGGGCATATATCTGCCGTCGCGTGCCGCATCGGTGGCATATTGCGCCAGAGACAGCTTCGCATCACGTGCCTCGATGTCGGAATCCTTCGCCTCAGCGAGCATGGCCCGAAATAGACCACCATTGCCCAGATCACGCGCGCTCTTGACGTCGAGCCAAGAGGCGGTTTCGGACGCGTCTGCCTCGCGATCGAAGAGGTTGAAGATCACGGCTTGCACAAAACTCTTGTCGGAGGCGTCCGCGCCCGACTGCCTGTACTCTTCGGACTTCATCAGTTTCTTGGTCATGTAGCGCGCGCTTGGCGTGGTGATCCGCGCACTCCATAAATCCAGCTCTCCCGGGGTTGCCGGGCGTCCCAGAATGGCAAGATAGACAGTCTGGGCAGTCGATTCGGCGATCTGCTGCTGCATTGGCGAACCTCAAGAAAGAGAAGGCGGAGTCCGTTCTGTCTTTGCGGACGAGTGCCATGATAATCGCGTCGCTGCAGCGCTACCCCAGAGCCCTTAATCAACTATCAATTGATTCAATTTGCTTGGAGTTTGTACGGCGTCTTTGCCGGTAATCCCTCAGCCGAGATAGACCTCGCCTTCCGGATAGCGCACGCGCGGCCGGCGCTGAGTGGCGAGAAAGAAGCCCAAGGTGAGCGGACCGACACGGCCCAGAAACATCACCACGATGATGATGAACTGTCCCGGGGTGTTGAGAGTACCGGTCGCACCCATGGAGAGGCCTACAGTACCAAAGGCTGAGGCAACCTCGAAGCTGAGAACCATGAAGTCTCCCTCCTGCACCGTAAGCAGCAGGAAGAGCGCGCCCATCACAAGGAGAATGCTGACCATTGTGAGCGCGAGAACTTTCATCACTTCCTCCTGGCCGATCCCGCGCCCAAATGCGCTGAGCGCGGTATTTCGGCGAAAAAAGGCGATTGTGGCAAGAATGAGCACAATGAGCGTGGTGACCTTGATACCTCCCGCGGTTGACGTGCTGCCGCCACCTACCAGCATGAGCGAGATCGTCATCAGGGCGGTTTCGTCCCGCATCGCTGTCGTGTCGATGGTGTTGAACCCGGCGGTTCGCGGTGTCACGGCTTGGAACCATGCTGCCATCAGCTTGCCCCAGCTTCCCTCGATCAGCCCCAGTGTGCCCGGATTGTTCCATTCGAGAACCGCGAATGTCAGCAGTGCCCACACGATCAGCACCGGTGTGCCTGCCAGCATCAATTTGGTGTGCAGGCTCAACGGCCGCCAGGCGCGCTTTTGCAGAACGTCGCCCACGACCACGAAGCCCAGGCCGCTGACGATGAACATCAACGGGATCACCAGATTGATCACCGGATCGGTGGCCCATCGCGAGAGACTGCCCGGAAAAAGCCCGAAGCCGGCGTTGTTGAAGGCCGAAATTGAATGAAAGACCGAATGCCAGAGGCCCAGAGCCCAGCCATAATCAGGAACGAACACAAAAGCGAGAATGAGTGCGCCCAGGATCTCGACCACAAGCGCAATCCGGATGATCTGTTTGACCAGGACCACAAGATTCGAGATCGACGTCTGGTTGAGATCCTGCCGCAGGATCATGCGTTGCGGCATCCCGATCGGTATGCCCAGTGCCGAGAGCAGCAATACCGCGAAGGTCATCAGGCCCAGTCCGCCGAGCTGGATCAGAACCGCCACGACCGCTTGTCCGAAATAGGTATAGGCCGACCCGGTATCCACCACTACCAGCCCGGTTACCGTGACCGCGGATGTCGACGTGAAAAAAGCCGCCAGCCACGTCACATCGCCATGCTGGGAGATCGGAAGCCTCAGCAGCACCGTCCCCACCAGGATGAGCCCCATGTAGAGGAGGGCCAGGAGTGCCGGGACGGGCGTCCGGCGAATGGAAAACTGCCGGACCAGATTTTTGGGGACACTGGGCAACGCCATCGGATTCAGACGCTGTCCGCGAAACGCCGAAGGTCGCTACGCTGTCCGAGGATCAGGAGCCGGTCATCCTGCTCGAGCGTGCAGGGCTCATGGTCGCTTCCCTTGTGCTGCGAGCCATGCATGATGCCCACGCAACGTAGCCCGAACCGCTTCTGAAGCTCCAAATCGCTCAGCGGGCGTCCGTTGAGCCGTTCGGGAACAACGACATTGACGACATGGAAGCCGTTTCCAAGGCTCACATAATCACGCACCATCGGATTGTGCAGCATTTGCGCGATATGTCTGCCCACCTCCTCCTCTGGATGGATGATGCGTGTGACCCCGAGCTTGGACAGGATCCGGTGATGGGTCTTGCTAACTGCCTTGGCCCAGACCTCCTCGACGCCAGCCATCTTGACGTTGAGTGCGCTCACGACGCTGCATTCGAGATCCTCGCCCATTGCGATGATGGCAACATCGTAATTGTCTATCCCGATTTCCTTGAGCGCCTCCTCGTCGCGGCCGTCGGCGACGACCGCCTGTGAAAGGCTGTCCGCAAGCCGGTTCACGGCCTCCGCATTGCGATCGATTCCAATCACATAATTCTCAAAACGAGCCAGTTCCCGCGCCACACTGGTTCCGAAGGTGCCAAGACCGATAACGGCGAAGTTGCGGCGCCTGAGTTTGCTCAT
>NZ_JBARZC010000599.1:0-3216 GCF_049649345.1 Henriciella sp.
GCTGTAGCCAGCTCTGCGGCGCGACGATGAGCACCATGCCCGCGAGGATGGGCAGGCCAAGGCGCGCAAGGCGGCTTTTCGCAAGCCTGGCCTTGTTGCCCTTGTCCGCAGCAAACCGGATCGCCACGCCCGAGATCAGGAAGAGAAGCGACAGGCGCCACGGATTGACCAGCATCATCAGCCATTCGGCGTCCGTTCCCGAATGTACGCTTTTCACATGCCAGTCCCACGACACGTAGAACATGCCTGTGTGATAGAGAATGAGGATCATGAAGGCGATCACACGAAGCCAGTCGAGATCATGGCGGCGGGCGGTTGGGGCAAGTGACATCGGCTTGGGCTTCATCCGGTATGGCGATGAGACCAGCATGCCTGCGCGCCGGGCGCCCAGCATCCGCAAAGCCATCAATCACGGGCCGGCGGGACGGATGGCGCGGCTCTGGGACGAATGACGGCAGGCTGGGACGAGTAACGGGAAAACCCTTTCTGCCTTCGCGCAGTCTGTGGCAGATCACAAAGGATGAGCGAGACGGCACGCCATCCCGAAGTCGAAGCGGACCGCCGCGCGGACCGGCGGACCTATGTCTGGTTCGCAGCCTTCCTGTTCGCCAACTTCCTCGTCCTGTCCCTCTCGGACCAGCAGGACATTCAGCGGGCGGGCGCGGCCTATCCGCAGATGGCGTGGCTGTCGCAGGGCACGTCACACCTCGTCGTTTTCGTAATGACGCCCTTCATCACCTTCCTGCTGAGCCGCTTCCCGCTGTCGGCCTGGCGCCGGACGCTGCCTGTTCACCTTGCCGGCATCCTCGTCTGGTCGCTCATCCACATCCTTGCCATGGTGACCCTTCGAAAACTCCTCAGCCCGGTCTTCATCGGTGTGCCCTATGATTTCGGCCTCGCCGACCCCTCCACCTGGCTCTACGAGTTTCGCAAGGACATCCTGACCTATGCGTTGATCGCGGCCATCTTCTCGATCAACCGGCTGGCCGAACAGCGCGGCCTGGAGGCGGCGGCCGCGCGCAGGGAAGCCAGCGAGCGCCACCGCCTGACCCTGAAATCCGGAGGCCGCACCTATTTTGTCGACGCCGATGAGGTTGTCCGGGCAAGGGCGGCATCGAACTATGTCGAGGTCGTCACGCCGGGGCGCACCTACCTAGCCCGCACGACGCTGAGCGAACTTGAAAAGCTGCTGGAGGCAGCGGACGGGCGGCATATCCGCGTGCACCGGTCCCATATTGTCCACCGCGACCATATCCGCACGATCAGCCCGACCGGCGACGGAAACGTCACGATCGAACTTGACACCGGCGAGACTGTGCCCGGCTCGCGCGGCTTTCGCGACCGCCTCCCCGGCGGCGCCAGCGAAGACAAATCCGTCACGATTTCTTGAATTCGCGCGCTGGCGATTGTGCCGGGGCAGATCAGCCTGCTAATCAATCTCTCCGGCCAGATGCGCTATGGAGGGTGAGGGATGGGAATTGTGCTGAGCATACTGGGCTGGTTGGGCCGCCTGATCATCCTGGCGGTCCTCGTCGTCGGCATGTCGAGCTGCACGATGCTCGGGCTGAACTATGCCAGCCTCGAAGTAGACAACAAGCCCGATGCCAGGCCGGCGATCAAGGCGTCATCCCTGTCGCAATGGGAAGCCAGGCGCCCGGCCCTCATGAAAACGTTTGAAGACGTCGTTTACGGCCCGTGGCCCGAAGGACTGGATGTCGACCTCGTCGACAGGCGTATGGTCAATCCGGAGCTCGCAGGCGGCAAGGGCCGGCTGGAAGAGCTGACAATCCGGGTCGGCAGCGGCGAGGGGGCACGCGACTTCAAGGTAGCGCTTGCCACGCCCAATACCGGCGGCCCTGCCCCGCTGATCGTCTCGCAGACCTTCGGCTCCAATTGCGGCGCCTTTCCAGGCGAAGCCCTCACCACGGGCGAGGGCGAAAGCTGCGCGGAGGCCGCCAAGATGCCCGGCTTCGTCACCAGGATTTTTGGTGAATTCATCATTCTTGTCCCCATCGAGCAGTATTTCGACCGGGGCTACGCCTATGCGACCTGGAAGGCTGGCGACATGATCCCCGACCGCGACGGCGAGGCCCAGGCCGTGATGGCGAAGATGGCCGGCGAGGACAGCGTCGCCCCGACGGGCACCGTGGCGGGCTGGGGCTATGGTTTCTCTGCGATCATCGATGTGCTCGAAGACGACGCCGATCTCGACATGAACGCCATCGCCGTGCTCGGCCACTCGCGGCATGGAAAGTCGGCCATGGTGGCGGGCGTCTATGACCGGCGGATCGGCGCTGTGATTTCTCACCAGTCCGGCTTTGGCGGGGCCGCCTCGTCGCGCTCGCGCACAGGCGAGACGGTCAAGCGCATGGTCAATGGTGCGCGCGCGCTGGTCTTCAGTCTGGAAGGCTATCCGCACTGGTTCGCGCCGGCCTATGCCGACTATGCGAGCCATGTTGAAGACCTTCCCGTCGACCAGCACCAGTATATTGCCCTGCTGGCGCCGACGCCGATCTTTCTCGGCAATGGGCGCCGCGATGTCTGGTCTGACCCGAACTCGACCTATCGCATGGCCGAAGGCGCAGACCCGGTCTACGAGCTTTATGGCAGTGAAGGCCTGGCCCAGGATGGCATGCAGGATTTCAGGCCAGCCACAGACCTCTCCTACTATATCCGGCCGGGCGGGCACTCGATCACCCAGCAAGACATCACCGCCTTCATGGACTTTGCAGATGCAGCGCTCGGCGTTCCGCCAAGAGAAGACGTGCCAGAGGCCTCGAACGCGGCTAGCGTTTCTCCCTGATATCGACTGGGAGGCTAAATCATGACCTATCAACTTGGCGACCTGCTGCCGGTTCTCGCGCTTGTCGTGTGGACGCTGATCATGTGGATCTGGATGTATGCGACGCGCATACCGGCGATGCAGAAGGCGGGAATCAACCCGGATGATGCGCGCCACCCCGGCACAGATTACAGCGCCAGTTTCCCGGCGAGCACGCGCTCTGCCGCCGACAATTACAACCATCTGCACGAACAGCCGACCCTCTTCTATGCGCTTGTCTTCTTTGCAGCGCTGACAGGCGGGGCTGATCATATCTTCACCTGGCTCGCCTGGGCCTATGTCGGCTTGCGGGTCATTCATTCGCTGGTGCAGGTCCTCTCCTCCAAGGTGACCAACCGGTTTTTTGTTTTTGCGCTCAGCTCAATCGTGCTGAT
>NZ_JBARZC010000600.1:0-5677 GCF_049649345.1 Henriciella sp.
GAGGCTTGTGCCGGCGATCGACCGGGCAGGATCCGGCTCCGCTTCGACGGTGCAGTTGAACGGGATACCTATTCCCCTCCGCGTGTCGGGCAACTGGGCGTCACCGAACTTTGCGCCTGACTTCTCAGGTGTCAGGGCAGCGCTTCAGAGGGAGCTGCGTGACCGCGCCGTCGATCGCGTGACAGAAGGTCTCGATGACGAGCTTGGGGCAATCGTCTCGGGTGCATTGGGTCGCAGCCAGCCATCCAGCGAGAGTGGCCAGGTGGCCGAGCCTCTGCCGGAGGAAGAAAACGCCTCCGAAGAGGCAGAGGCTGAAGGCGCCAGTGAGGAAGAGGGAGATCCAAGCGAAAAACTGGTAAGGGATGCGCTTGGGTCGATCTTCGGACCGAACTGAATTTCTTCCCGCGTCCTAGCCGACGACTTTCTTGATGGGAGAAACATTATCGGGAAGGTCGTCGTCCTTGCTGCTTGCGATTACCTTGATAGGAGCGACCGCTTTCAAGCTGGAGATCGGCTTGAGATCGATGAGGTGGGCTAGTTTTTCCAGAGGCTGCGGTCGGCTCACAAGGTAGCCTTGCAATTCGTCACAGCCAATGTCCGTCAGGAATTGTTTCTGGCTCTCGGTTTCAACGCCCTCGGCGGTGCATTTCATGTTGAGCGCCTTGGCAAGATTGAGCGTCGCTTTGGTGATGGCGCGGCTGTCTTCGTCATGGTCGATATCCTCAACGAAGCTCCTGTCGATTTTCAGCCGGTCAAACGGGAACCGACGCAGATAGCTGAGCGACGAAAACCCTGTTCCAAAATCATCGAGCGAGATTTTGAGGCCAATGTCCTTAAGCTGATTAAGGCGGCTCAGCGTAAAGTCCGTATCCGTCATGAGCACGGACTCGGTGATTTCGAGCTCCAGACGCGCGGGATCTATTCCATTGGCCCCAAGCGCATTGATGATTGTTGTCACCAGGCTGGAGCTGTGGATCTGCAGCGGTGAGATGTTCACCGCTATGTGCATGTGCTCCGGCAGGCGGCGCGCGGTGGCCAGCGCTTCGCGCAGCGCCCATTCGCCGAGGCGGGTAATGATACCGCTGTCTTCCGCATGCTGAATAAAATTATTCGGCCCGAGCAATCCGCGGGTCGGATGTTCCCAGCGGATAAGGGTCTCGCAGCCAACGATCTCTCCGGATGCGGCTGAAATCTGGGGCTGGAAGTAGAGCTTAAGCTCCGAATTCTCGACAGCATGGTTGAGGTCGATTTCGATGGTCCGCCGCGCCTGGGCACGCTCTGCCAGCTGTTGGGAGAAGACGCACCAAGTACGCTTGCCGGCTTCCTTGGCCTGATAGAGCGCGAGGTCCGCATGTTTCAACAGCGTCTGGATATCCATATTGTGCTGTTCGATGGGGCGCACGCCGATACTGGCACCGCAATGAACGATGGAGCCCCAGATTTCGTAGGGCTCATTCAGCATATCGCTCGTGTGCCGCACAACCTCCATCAGGGTTTCGTGGTCCTGCACTTCAACGAGCGCTGCAAACTCATCCCCGCCCAGGCGCGCGACAACGTCAGCCTTAGCCACGGCATCGTTCAGGCGTGAGGCGACCTGGCAGAGCAGCTCATCGCCCGCCGGGTGCCCCATCGTGTCGTTCACCCATTTGAAGTTATCGAGGTCGAGCCAGAGCAGTGCCCGTTCATGGCCGGATTTGATCGGGCGAAGCGAGGCTTTTTCGAGGTGCTCGTGCAGGTATGCCCGATTCGGCAGACCCGTCAGAGGATCATAATGCGCCATATAGGCAATACGGTCCTCGATCACTTTGGACTGGGTTATGTCGCTTGCAACGCCCCTGAAGCCGACAAAATGATAGGCTTCGTCGAAGATCGGCTTGCCGGTCAATGACCACCAGGCGTCTTTTTCAGCTTCCACCTGAAGAACGAGGTCTCTGAAGCCCTGCTTGCGCTCGAGCGACTTTGAAAGGATGTTTCGGCTTTCGGATGTTCGGAACAAGGACACCAGGTTCTGGCCCGGCGCCATGGCATCGAACGCAGTCGTTTCGCCGAGCGCCGGCATTGGGATTTCGATCAGCTCGCCCGCTTCGTCGGTCTGCCAGAGCCAATCGGACGTGCTTTCCTCGAAATCACGCAGGAGAAGGCCGATGAGTTGCGCCTGCTGCTCAACTGCGACGCTGCTGAGATGCTGCTCAACAAACTGACGGTAAGACCAGCGTGCTGAGGTCCACAGAACAGCGGCGTAGACAAGCGCAAGCACGGAGAGGAAGTCATTGCGCGGGTCCTGGCCGAGCTGCAGGCCAACAATATAACCGATCGTCGTCGGGATGAGGAAGGAGTTGGCTGCCTCGGGAATGCGGCTAACCAGAAGGACACCGCCAAACATCACGCCCGCCATGATGACGCTGACGGCAAGCTGGCTGGTGGAGTCCGTAAATGGCATGATCAGAAGGGGCAGTACGCCCCAAAGCAGGCCAAGGAAGGACGCAAACCGGGCATAGCGCTCGATTGCAGCTTCGGTCGCCTCGTGCGAGATCTGTTTTGCCGGGGCCGCCCTGTTGCGCATGCGGGCCCTCATATGGCCAAACGTCATGATGGCGGTGGCGACGACGAAGGTGAAACACCAGAGGCCGATCAGGCGGTTTCCTGGCGTGTTCCAGAAACACATCACGACGACCATCGCATTGACCAGATTGGCCAGCGCGATCATTGGTGTCAGCCGACCGACCGATTCGAGCTGCTTGGCACGGACAATGCTCTTCTGCTCGTCTGGAATCTCGACGGCACTGATCAGATTGGCAACTGAGCCGGTGTCATCCTCATCCAGCTTTGCGCGGTCCGTCATTCCAGGCTCCCATGAGATCGAAACCTCTTCTGATTACCGCGAAAGGGTGAATATCGGCGTAGATGAACCCGTGAAATTTAATCTATCTGGCCCCACAAACGTAAACCCGATATGCTCTTTTCATGACGTCGAAACCGCTAATTTTAACGCTTGATCAAGGCACTACATCGAGCCGCGCTCTTGTTTTCGATGCCTCTGGCGAGATTTGCGCGCTCAGCCAGCAAGAGTTTCCACAGCATTTTCCAAAATCTGGCTGGGTCGAGCATGACCCGGCGGACATCTGGGCCTCAACGCTGGCGACGGCGCGGGAGGCGCTCGCTGAGGCGGAGGCTCGAACCGAGGGACAGGCTACCTCTATAGGCATCACCAATCAGCGGGAAACAACGCTGGTCTGGGATACTCATACAGGCGAAACGGTCGGCAATGCGATTGTCTGGCAGGACCGCAGAACCGCCGATATCTGCGATGAGTTGCGAGCTCGCGGGCTGGAAGAAGAGATCAATAGGCGGACCGGATTGACGCTCGACCCCTACTTTTCGGGCACGAAGCTTATCTGGTTGCTGAAGAATTCGGAGGTGGCCCGCAATCTCGCCAGCAAGGGGCGCTTGGCTTTTGGCACCGTCGACAGTTTTCTCGTGTACCGGCTCACAGGCGGACGGCTTCACGTCACCGACGAAACCAATGCGAGCCGCACGCTGCTCTTCAATATCGTTGACGGCGCATGGGACAAAGAAATTCTGGAATGGTTCGGCCTGCAGGACATCCAGCTGCCGGAAGTGCGGCCAAGTAGTGCCGCTTTTGGTGAGACCGATCCGGCGATCTTTGGGCGATCACTCCCGATCATGGGCATCGCAGGCGATCAGCAGGCAGCCGCGTTCGGCCAGGCCTGCTGGCACCCGGGCATGGTCAAAAGCACGTACGGAACCGGCTGCTTTCTGATCGCCAATACAGGCGGTGAACTTTTGCGATCAAGGAGCCGCCTGCTCTCGACGATTGCCTGCCGTACCGGCGGCGAGACTCAGTATGCGCTTGAGGGCTCGATCTTTATTGCGGGGGCCGTGTCGCAGTGGCTGCGCGACCAGTTGGGCATCGTTGGCTCCGCCTCGGAAACCGAGATGCTTGCCAGTTCAACGGCCTCCAATGAGGGCGTCTATATGGTTCCGGCATTTACCGGCCTCGGCGCGCCGCATTGGGACGCCGAGGCGCGCGGCGCAATATACGGCCTTACTCGATCAACAGACAAAGCCATTCTGACCCGTGCTGCCCTGGAGTCGGTCGCCTATCAGACGCTTGATCTGACCGATGCCCTTCGGTCGGATGGCCTCGATGCGCAAAGGATCCGGGTCGACGGAGGCATGGTCGCCAATGGCTGGTTCGTTCAATTCCTCGCCGATATACTGGATATTACAATCGATCGCCCCAAAATCATTGAAAGCACGGCAAGAGGCGCCGCATTTCTCGCCGGGCTGCAGGCGGGCGTCTTTTCCAGCCTCGATCAATTGGAATCGCTGTGGGAAGCCGAGCGCCGATTTGAGCCCGCCATGGAAGGCACTGAGCGTAATGGATTGATTGCCGGTTGGCAGAAAGCGGTCAAAACCACCCTCTTCCTTGCGAGCCTCGACCGGGCCTGAGACCGAATTCATTTTAAAGGAAAATGGTCGGAGCGGCGGGATTCGAACCCACGACCCCTTGTCCCCCAGACAAGTGCGCTACCGGGCTGCGCTACGCTCCGACTTGCGCCTCATTATAGGGGCCGGGTCCGGATTGCAATTGGCTAAACTGCGTCAGGCTGCCCGTGCGAGCCGGGCTGAATCCAGTCTTTGTTTTAGGTTTTCGAGATCAGACAGCATGGCTTCAAGCCGGGACCGCGAAGCACCGTCCGGAACAGCAGCATCTGCCGCGTCTGTTGCGTCGAACGCCGCTTTCACGCTCTCCTGAAGTTTACGCGCCGGACTGACTGCTGGCGTTTCATCGCCGGCTACTGTCAGAATGGCCTGACCGGCGAGCACCTTGTCGATGCCTTGCTCGTTGAGGAGCTGTCCTGCGCCCTTGAGTGTCAGGCCGCGCTCGTGGACCAGCAACTGGATCGCCTTGAGCGCTGTCATGTCTTCAGGACGGAACATCCGGCGGCCATCCGGCCTTTTCAGAGGTTTGAGATGCCGGGTAAACTTGCCTTCCCAGTATCGAAGGACGTGCGGCTGCAGCCCGAGTTCATCAGCGGCTTCTCCGATCGAACGGTAAGCGTCTGCTGATTTCTCTATGCGTTTTGCGGCTGCGGCCATGACTTGTCCTCTCTAACTGCTTTCTTCGACCTTTGATTTGAGCATTGGAGAGGGTTTGAACGTCACGACGCGGCGGGCGGAAATCTTTGCTTCCACGCCGGTTTTCGGATTGCGGCCAGACCGTGCAGCTTTCTTGCGAACGACAAAATTGCCGAAGCGGGACAGCTTCACTTCACTCTCATGCTCGAGGCTCTTGCCGATCATTTCGAGCATATGGTCCAGGATGTCGCCTGACTCCTGCCGCGTGAGACCGACTTCGCGAACGATCGCGTCGGCCAGCTCTACTCGTGTTATGGTTTTGTTGCTCACTGATCAGCTCCTCTGGTTAACAGATAAGGCCGATTTCTTAATGAAAGAATTACAGCCTGAAGAGAGAGGCGCCCCATGAAAAGCCACCGCCCATTGCTTCACTTAACACAAGATCGCCCGTTTTGATCCTGCCATCGCTGATTGCCGTATGAAAAGCGAGGGGGATGGAGGCTGCGGACGTGTTGCCGTGCAGGCCTACGGTCGAGACAACCTTGTCTTCATCAAGTCCCATTTTCCGAGCGAC
>NZ_JBARZC010000601.1:0-4016 GCF_049649345.1 Henriciella sp.
GTGGTTCGACT
Organism: Henriciella sp.; assembly: GCF_049649345.1. Classification (GTDB taxonomy): domain Bacteria; phylum Pseudomonadota; class Alphaproteobacteria; order Caulobacterales; family Hyphomonadaceae; genus Henriciella. The sequence goes on from NZ_JBARZC010000601.1 coordinate 12, forward strand.
TCGCTCACCATGAAGGCTTTGAGAGGGCCCGGCAGGGACCGGAAATTCGAACATCCGTTTGCCGCCGATACCTGCGACGGCTGGTATCCATGAGAAGACCTTTCCAATGACTCCCGACCGCGCGTGGCGCGATATCAGACCATGGGTTCCTGCCTGCGCAGGACCCTGCGGAGAGGTAGGCGACGAGGGTTCAATTTGGCTGGGCTACGTTTGGGGTGTGCGGTGTCCGATCCTCTTTTTCCAGTCAAGGGCTTCGCAGCTGGTCGCGCCAGCGATCAATCGATCCGGTGGATCGATTGAAAGCGGAGAAGGCCACGGCAGTGGCCTGCCATTCAGCCTGGATTTCTATTGATCATTTCGAGCAGGCCAAACCGCTGCGCCTTAGCGCCTGCGCACCAATCGAGCGTTTGATCTGAGCATGGGGCGAGGGGATAGAAGAGGACGATATACGTCAAGAATCGAGCAAGAAGCCTTTACTTTTTGCTGCTGCAAACAGCTGTTTCGTCGACGCGTCAAATTTTGAGATGGCCTCATTCAACCTTAGTTGGGCCGCAAGGAATTCAGGGTTGTCAATGCCGGTTCGGTCGGGATGGATACGTTCGAGCATCACATAATAAATCTCTTTCACGCCCATTAACGGAGCGAAGTACCGGTTGATCAACTCAGAAAGCTCACGAAGGTTTTCCTTGTAAGTATCGAATATGTCGTTGGCTCTCTTGTCTTCAAAGAAGCTATCCGGTCGACTGAGCAGATTACGGATACGCCACAGAGGATCTATGTCTTCGCTGGAGTGGCCATGATTGAAAATGCGGTCGAGGATGTAGTCGTGGTATTCCCAGTCACCAATCTCCACCAACTTCCGCATCAGTTTGACATCTGAGGGAGCGGGGCTTGAATTTATTGGGACGAAACGCTCTAGGAACAGAAATGAAAGGCCGATCGAAATCAATACAATCGCCACAATCGGCGCCGCTTTTGAGTCGGTCGTGAATCCAACGGGTTTAAGCAAGAACTGAAATAGATACTCGTTAAAGTGGGCGACCAGCAATGCGATGCCAGCAAATACGACCCAACCTGCCGATCGCGCTAATTTCGAGGGCCTAATTCTAGTATATATGTCCACCGCCCACTCGACAGTGTTTTTAAACCAACCTTTTTCCGACGAGGACGGTTTACTCAATTCCGCCTCGCTTCCTTGTCCCGCCAGGCCGCAGCGTTCGTTATCAGTTTTCCTGCGCCGTGGCACAGCAAGGCGACCAAAGCACTGACGGGTAGCAGAAGCAAGATGACGAGGGACAGGGCCCCTTCAACACCCTTTCGGTCGCAATCGTGCCACGCGGATGGATCCGCACCGACAATCAAGAATGTTGCACCGGCCATCGCCGCTATACCTACGAGACAGATTAGCTTCTGAGCCAATGGCCGTCTTGTGGAAAGCCCGAACAGAAAGGGCAGAAAGATGACGAAGCCCGCCGCCGGAATATAGCTGGCCAAGGCATTCGCACGTTTCATCGCTGCGGCGCGTTCTTCAACCGATAGGTCGTCCAGACCGCGAATAGTAGCCGGATTGTCGAAGTAATGATCGATGCAAACGCGCCAGTCGGCTTCCGCGGCCACTTGCATATGTGACAGTCTGAGCAGCGCTATCGCAATCAGAGCGATTGCGGCCAACCAGATCAGAATGTCCGACCATCGAGGCATGGCACCTCCCTAATTCCGCCCCGCCTCTTTATCCCGCCCCGCCAGCAGCCTCAGCCGCAACGCATTGAGCTTGATAAACCCTTCCGCATCCTTCTGGTCATAGGCCCCGCGGTCATCTTCAAACGTGACAATCTTTTCGCTGTAGAGCGAGTAGGGCGATGAGCGGCCGACGAGGATGGTGTTGCCCTTGTAGAGCTTGAGGCGGACCTCGCCGGTGACATAGCGCTGCGAATGGTCGATGGCGGCCTGCAGCATTTCGCGCTCCGGGCTCCACCAGAAGCCATTATAAAGGAGCTCTGCATATTTTGGCATCAGCTCGTCCTTGAGGTGGGCGGCGCCCTTGTCGAGCGTCGCCTGTTCGATGCCGCGATGGGCGGTCAGCAGGATGGTGCCGCCCGGCGTCTCATACATCCCGCGCGACTTCATGCCGACAAAGCGGTTTTCCAGCAGGTCGAGCCGGCCGATGCCGTGCTTGCGGCCATACTCGTTGAGCGCGGTGAGCAGCGTGGCGGGGCTCATCGCCTCGCCATTGATGGCGACCGGGTCACCCTTCTCGAACTGGATGGTGATGTATTCCGGCGTATCGGGCGCCTCTTCCGGGGAGACGGTGCGCTGGTAGACAAAGTCCGGCGTCTCTTTCGCCGGGTCTTCGAGCGCCTTGCCCTCGGAGGAGGTGTGCAGGAGGTTGGCATCGACCGAGAAGGGGGCCTCGCCGCGCTTGTCGGCGGTCACCTCGATGCCATGCTCTTCGGCGAATTTGATGAGGTCGGCGCGGCCCTTGAAGTCCCAGTCGCGCCACGGGGCGATGACGCGGATGTCGGGGGCGAGGGCGTAATAGCCAAGCTCGAAGCGGACCTGGTCATTGCCCTTGCCGGTCGCGCCATGGCACACCGCATCGGCGCCGACGCGCTGGGCGATCTCGACCTGCCGCTTGGCGATGAGCGGGCGGGCGATTGACGTGCCGAGCAGGTAGACGCCTTCATAGACGGCATTGGCGCGGAACATCGGGAAGACATAGTCACGCACGAAATCCTCGCGCAGATCCTCGATGAAGATGTTCTTCTCCGGGATGCCCATTTTGAGGGCTTTCTGGCGGGCCGGCTCAAGCTCCTCGCCCTGGCCGAGGTCTGCGGTGAAGGTGACGACCTCGCAGCCGAACTCGGTCTCCAGCCATTTCAGGATGATCGAGGTGTCGAGCCCGCCGGAATAGGCAAGGACGACTTTTTTCGGCGGATTGGCTGGTGTGGACATGGGCGTGCGGGCTCCGGGGCAGGGCAGGGTCAGGTTGGCGCGCACCATATTCATTGCGCGTGGCGCTGCAAGCCGGGATGTGGTGCAGGATGCCTACTCGGTATCGCTCGCCTGCCAGATGCGGACATAGTCGACGAGCATGCGCTGGGGGAAGGCGGTGTCGTCTATGCCTCTCGCCCCTGCCCAGTCGCCCCCAATGGCGAGGTTGAGGATAAGGAAGAAAGGTTTGTCGAAAGGCCAGGCGCCCCTGCCGGTGCCTTCATCCTCGAAGGTGAAATAGTCCGTGCCGTCGACGCCGATGGTGAGCGCGTCTTCGCGCCAGTCGAGCGTGTAGGTATGGAAGGCGTCGCAGGCCGACGGCACGGCAATCTCGCTGCCTTTCTGGGTGCCGATGCGGTGGTTGTAGTCGCCTGTGTGGATGGTGCCGTGAACAATGCCGGCGCGGTGTCCGACATGTTCCATGATGTCGATCTCGCCCTGTAGCGGCCATGCGATGTCATCGGGCGGCAGCAGCCAGATTGCCGGCCATGTGCCGCGCGCGCAGGGCAGCTTGGCGCGGATTTCGAAATAACCGTACTGCCAGGCCTCGATGCCCTGCGTGAAGAGGCGCGCGGACGTGTAGTCCTGCTCGCCCCAGTCTGGATGGTCGGCAGGGTCGAGGCGTTCGCGGTGGGCCTCGATGATGAGGTGGCCATCCTCGATGCGGGTATTTTTCGCGCGAGCGTCGCTGTAATACTGGCGTTCATTGTTGAACCAGCCGCTGGCATTCTGGGCGGTGTCGTAGGCCCATTTTGCCGGGTCTGGCATGTCGCCCGTGTCGAACTCGTCAGACCAGACGAGGGTGTAGCCGGGGGGCGGCGCGGCGCTGGCGGCAGGGTCCAGCTGTGCGGTCTGGTCGCCTGCGCCAAGGGAGGGGGTTGCCGTGCAGGCCGCGAGCCCGGCGAGTGCGACAGGTATGGCAAGGAGCTTCATCATGGCGCGAGGTTGAGACGGCTGCGCGGCGGCGTCAAGCGGTCTGCCCGGGCCGGACGGAACACGCGCCCAAAAAGAAAC
>NZ_JBARZC010000602.1:0-3440 GCF_049649345.1 Henriciella sp.
CCGGAATATCATGACCAAAGCGCCGGGCCAGGGCCAGCGCCCGGTCCAGCCAGCGCCGGTCGCCCGTCGCGTCTGACACGGCGAGGCAGGCCTCAGTCGTATGCATGTTGCCATTGGCGCCGCGATAAGCTTCGGGATCGGACCAGTCGGCAGCGAAGGAGGGCTGCATGACCTGCTCGTCCTCGATCCAGAAGTGCTGGTCGATGACGTCCATGGCGGCTCGCATCAGCTCCTCCCCCCGCACCATTTCGGCCATCGTTGCCGAGGCGCCTGCAAGGGCGATGAAGGCATGCAGATAGGCCATCTTGCGCGAGGCGCCCGAGGCATCTTCGAACCAGCCACGGGACGTCTGATCGCGCAACGGCCCGTCGAGAAGCGCCGTGATACCGTGGACGGCGAGAGGCGTTGCGCCCGGCACGCCCATGATCGCGGCGAGGCTGTAGCAGTGCACATTGCGTGCAGTGATAATACTTTGCGGCGTATCATCGACGAGCTGTCCATCATTGCCCAGCGTGGCAAAGCCGTCGGGCGCGCGCGCGCGGGCGTAATGCCGCAAGAGGCGGCGGCCCTCGGCGCGCAGCCATTGGCGGTGATCCTCGCGGTCTGCCCATGCAGGGGTCCGCAGGCTCTCCGCCTCCAGATCAGCCATTGGTGATCATGCCACCATTCACATGCAGCGTCTGTCCGGTCACGAAGCTGCTGTCCTGACAGGCAAGGAAGACGTAGGCCGGGCCGAGTTCGCGCGGCTGGCCCATACGCCCCATGGGAGACGACATTTCCTCCAGCATCTCTTTATCGAAATCCTTGAAGACGAGCTGGATTTCTGTCGCCACTGGGCCCGGCGCAACCTGATTGACGCGGATTCCCCGCTCCAGAAGCTCGAGCGCCAAGGCACGCGTATAGGCCACGATCGCCCCTTTGGTGGCGGTATAGGGCACGAGCGCAGCGTTCCCGACATAGGCGTTCACCGAGGTCGTATTGATGATGCTGGCGCCTTCGGACATGTGCTCGAGCGCGGCACGGGTCGTGTAGAAGATGCCGTTCATGTTGACGTCGAAATGCTTTTGCCAGTCAGCGTCGCTAATCTCGGCCTGGCTGTCGAAAGGCTTCTGCATCCCGGCATTGTTGACCAGAACATCGATCCCGTCCCAGGCGTCAATCACGGCCGCGACGGTGGCGGCGCAGCTGTCAGAATCTGCGGTGTCGCCTTGCAGAATGAGAGCCTCAGCCCCTTCCGCCTCGATCCCCGCGCGGGTCTCTTCGGCGCTCTCGGCGTCTGAGTGATACATGATGGCGACGCGCGCGCCCTCACGGGCCATATGAAACGCGACGGCGCGACCAATGCCACTATCGCCCCCGGTGATCAGAACGCGCTTGTCCTTCAACTTTCCGGCCGCCTTATAGGCGTCAGTGATGTATTCCACGGGCGGCAACAGGTCGTCGAGGTGATCTGTCATCATGGTCTCCTTGGGTGTGGGCCGCTGGCCCCTTGATGAGTGCGCCGCAAATCGCTTGGCCGCTCTGGTCACTCAACGGGAGATCTCGGGGACAGTTCCTCCGAATCTTGGATACGACGGCACGGGTTTGCCCGAAGGCAAAATTCAACAATTCCGAAATAGTGCGTGCTTGATGGTTTCGGCGTCACGGCGCCAGCAAACCGGAACAAAAAAAGCCCCGCAGGGCGAACCTGCGGGGCTGTTTGGGATGTTATGCCATCAAGCGACTAGCGCTCATCGTCATCGTCATCGTCGATCATCTGGTCCATGCGGAAGAGACGCGGATCGACATTCACATTGGTCGAGATGTCCTCAAGCGCGACCAGCGTGGCCTGCTTGTTGCCATCGATGGCGCGCCAGCTGAGCAGCTGATAGTTCGACGCATCGAAATAGAGCGTCACGCTACCCTCGGACTCGCCGCTCTTGTCCTCGACCGTGATGGCAATATTGCTGTCGGTCCGGCGGACTTCGGTCACGCGGGTCTCGTTTTCGAAGTCGAGCTGATCATCCAGAATGATATTCAGCGGCGTCGACGCGATTGGCACGCGGTCCACCGTCTCAAGATCGCTGTCTTCCATGGCGACAGTCGTGCCATCGGCCACGATCAGGATCGGCGTTGGATCATCATAATCGAACCGCATGCGGCCGGGGCGGCGCAGCGCGAAGTCGCCTTCGGTCACAGATCCGTTTGGCGAAACCTGCACAAAGCGGCCCTTCGCGGTCTTCGCAGCGGCGAGCGAATTGGCGGCCGCTTTCAGGATCGCCCGGCGGTCGGTCGCCGAGACGGCACTGGTCGCGCTGCGTTCCGGGGCAACATCGCTGCGCGGCGCTTCGATTTCGGCGGCCGGCTCGATCGTCGGTTCGGCCTGCGCGAGAATTATGCGTGGCTGAGGCTCGATTACCTCGCTGCGCGGGTCCGTTTGAGGGGCGGGCTTGGTCACAGCGGCTGGCTTGGTCTCGACAGCTTTCTCGATGGAGACAGGCTGGGGTGTCTTTGGCGCAGATGCTTCATAGCTCACGGCAGCGACAAGCTCGGTCACCGGCTGCGCCGCGAGCTTGAAATGGTCCACCTGGTAAGCCAGCGGACTGCTGCCCATCAAAAACAGGGCTGCGATTGGGGTCATAAGAAAGGTCATGTCTTTCTCCCGTGTTGGACCAGAGAGATAGCAAGCCAGGCGCCAGAAAACAGGGCAGAAAAAAGGTATTTCCGCCCCGTTTCGTTGTCGGCCATTCAGCCTCGAGGATGGAGGCGTGTGCGATGAACCGAAAATGTACCGGAATTACCCCGTTTTTAGCCTGCCAAATGGCCCCTATTCGGACGGCTCGGCCCGCGCAAGAATCTCACGTTTGCCGGCATGGTTGGGCGCTGAAATCACGCCTTCTTCCTCCAGCCGCTCAATCAGCGTAGCCGCCTTGTTGTACCCCACTTTGAGGCGCCTCTGGAGATAGGAGGTCGAGGCACGTTTGTCGCGCAGGACGATCGCCATGGCCTGGGCATAGAGGTCATCTTCGCCGTCACCGGTCGACACGCCGAGCATCGCATCCATGATTGCACTGCCCGTGCCGCCTTCTTCAGGCTCTTCGAGGATGTCTTCATTATAATCCGGCTCGCCCTGCTCTTTCAGCCAGGAGACGACGGTTTCCACCTCTTCATCCGACACGAAAGGCCCGTGCAGACGCTTGGTTTTGACGCCTGCTGCCTGATAGAGCAGGTCGCCCATGCCGAGCAGCTGTTCAGCGCCCTGTTCGCCGAGAATGGTGCGCGAATCGATCTTCGTCGTGACCATATAGGAAATGCGGGTCGGGAAGTTCGCCTTGATCGTCCCTGTAATAACGTCGACAGACGGGCGCTGCGTCGCGGTGATGAGGTGAATGCCGGCTGCCCGCGCCATCTGCGCCAGGCGCTGAATGCATCCCTCGATTTCCTTGCCGGCGACCATCATC
>NZ_JBARZC010000603.1:0-9033 GCF_049649345.1 Henriciella sp.
GAGAAATACTGGCCTCGGTGGCTTTCCGGTACGCCCCGTCCAGATACACCCATTCGGATGGCCCCATACCAAACCCTCATTCGTTTATGTTGCGCCGCACAATTTCTTCTTGCCTTCGAGGCGAGTATTTGGTGAGTGTCTAGCTATTCAGGAGGAATGTGAAGCAGGAGGAATAATCTTGCGCACATCACAATAAATCGGAGGCCCGAGAGCATGACCACCGCCACAAAAGCGCGTGAGACGAAAGATATTTACGACCTTGGTGAGATTCCGCCGGAATTTCACGTCCCGAAACTGATGCACGCCTGGGCGATCCGGCGAGAGCGGCATGGACGGCCATCGACCGCCATGCAGGTCGAGCAGGTGCCGGTGCCGGAGATCGATTCAGACGAAGTGCTCGTCCTCGTCATGGCTGCAGGCGTCAATTATAACGGCATCTGGGCGGGGCTCGGCGAGCCGATCTCACCATTCGATGTCCACAAGGCAGACTTCCATGTCGCCGGCTCTGATGCGTCCGGCATCGTCTGGGCGGTGGGCCGCAAGGTGACCCGCGTGAAGCCGGGCGATGAGGTCGTCATCCACTGCAACCAGGATGATGGCGACGATGAGGAGTGCAATGGCGGCGATCCGATGAACTCGCCGTCCCAGCGCATCTGGGGCTATGAAACGCCGGATGGCAGCTTCGCTCAGTTCTGCCGCGTGCAGGCGCGCCAGTGCATGCCGCGCCCGAAACACCTCACCTGGGAAGAAAGCGCCTGCTACACGCTGACGCTAGCCACCGCCTACCGGATGCTGTTCGGCCACCGCCCGCACATCGTGAAGCCCGGCAATAACGTCCTCGTCTGGGGCGCGTCCGGCGGGCTTGGCAGCTTCGGTATCCAGCTCTGCGCTGTTACCGGCGCGCATGGGATCGGGGTCGTGTCTGATCCGGACAAGTTCGACTTTGTCTATTCGATGGGTGCCAAGGGCGTCATCAACCGCAAGGATTTCGACTGCTGGGGACAGCTGCCCAAGGTCAACGGCCCTGAATTCTCGGACTATATGCGCGAGAGCCGGAAATTCGGCAAAGCGATCTGGGAAATCACTGGCAAGAAGGATGTCGACATCGTCTTCGAGCATCCGGGCGAAGCGACCTTCCCGGTCTCTGTCTTCGTGGTGAAGCGCGGCGGCATGGTCGTTATCTGCGCCGGTACGACAGGCTTCAACCTGACCATGGATGCCCGCTTCCTGTGGATGCGCCAGAAGCGTGTGCAGGGCTCGCACTTTGCGAACCTCATGCAGGCCTCTGCCGCCAACCAGCTCGTTATCGACCGGCGGATCGACCCGTGCATGTCAGAAGTCTTTCCCTGGGCCGAGATTCCGGCGGCGCACGAAAAGATGCTCGACAACAAGCATTTGCCTGGGAACATGGCAGTGCTTGTTACCTCGCCGAAACCGGGCCTTCGGACGGTTGAGGATGTGCTGGCAGTCTCCGGCCAGAGCTGATCCGGCCCCACCCGCCCGTCCGCCATGGGTCGACCCTCATCCTGAGCCTGCCTCAGGATGCGGCGGGCGGGCTCACGCCCATCATGACGCTGGCGTCACCCACTTGCCCTCGCTTGCGGCCCGCTTCACACTGGGGCTCAGAACCGCATGAGGGAGGGCTGGTTTGAAACAGCTTTTGATTGGTCTTGGCGCGCTTGTCGCGATCGTTTTTGGCGTGCTCGTTGTGCGCACATTGATGTATGGCGGCGCGCCCGGGGGCGTGCAGCAGGTCGAGCTGCCCGAGACACCTGAGATTTCCGCCGAGATCGCAGCTGAGCATCTGACAGAGGCGATCCGGTTCCGCACGATCACGCTTCAGGGCGGCGATCCGCGCCAGGGCCAGGAAGGCCCATGGCTGGAGCTGCAGGCCTGGCTGGAAGAGACCTATCCGGCGTTCCATGCTGCCGCTGAGAAAGAGACCGTGCCGGGCGGATACACCCTGCTCTACACGTGGGAAGGCTCTGACCCTTCGCTCGATCCGCTGCTGCTGATGGCGCACCAGGATGTCGTGCCGGTGAACATCGGGACTGAAGGCGACTGGACCGGCGCGCCGTTCGCGGGTGAGATCGTCGATGGATACGTCTACGGCCGCGGCGCGATGGACGACAAGGGCTCGCTGGTGGCGCTGATGGAAGCGCTCGATGCGTTGGCCAGAGACGGGTTCGAGCCGCGCCGCACAGTGCTCTTGCAGCTTGGCCATGATGAGGAAGTCTCGGGCTCTGGCGCAGAAGCCGGCATCGCGCTGCTCAAATCGCGCGGCGTGACGCCTGTCATGGCGCTGGATGAGGGCTTCATGGTGATCGAGGACAATCCGATCACGGGCGGCACGCTCGGCCTCATCGGTGTGGCCGAGAAGGGGTATATGACGCTTCGGATCACGGTCAGCGCCGAAGGCGGCCATTCATCGGCGCCGCCCCGCGACAGCGCGACCGTGCGGCTCGCCCGCGCCCTTGTTGCGCTGGATGAGACGCAGATGCCAGCCGACCTCACCAAATCGCCGACGTCAGACATGATGCGGGTCATCTCCGCTGATCTCGGCTTTGCCCAGCGTATGGCAATGGCCAATCAGTGGCTGCTTGGGGGCTTGGTCGAGAGCGGCTTTTCAGGCAGCCCTCAGGGCAATGCGATGATCCGCACGACGACGGCGCCGACCATGCTGGCCGGGTCTGCAAAGGAAAACGTGCTCGCCCAGCGCGCGACCGCAATCGTCAATTTCCGGGTCCATCCGAACAATACGGTCGAAGAAGTCATGCAGCATGTGCGCGACGTGACCTCCGACATTGAAGGCATCGAAGTCGCGCCGCTGGATGGCGGGATTTCGAGCGAAGCCTCGCCTGTCAGCTCAACCGGGAACCGTGCCTATGGCGTGCTCGCGGCCGTGGCCCGCAAGGCCGGCGAGGGCGCGCCTGTCGCCCCTGCTCTCGTCATCGGCGCGACCGATGCGCGTTATGCCAGTGCGATCACCGAGGATGTGTATCGCTTTGCCCCGTCGGTGGTCGGGCCGGCAGACCTTGCTGGCTTCCACGGCACCAATGAGCGTCTCAGCGTCGAAAATATGGGCCGGCTCGCGCGCGGCTATGCGCAGATCGTGCTGGCGATGGACGAGGCGGCGGAATAGCTGCGATCCGGCGCTCCGCACAGGGGAGGAGGCGCGTTGCCATGGGTTGACGCGTTGCCCCGCCAGCCTTGCCTATACCTTATCGTCCGGATGGGCTTCATCCACCGTATCAGTCTCGCCACTCTCAGCCTCGTAATCATCGTGGCCGCGCCGTTCGAGCTTGGCGGTTTCGCGTTCCTTGATTTCGTCTGAGAAGGCGCTCGCGAACACGCCGGCGGGCAGAGCCACAACGCCGATGCCTGCGATGGCGATCACGGACGCGAAGAAGCGCCCCAGCGGGGTGACCGGATAGACATCGCCATAGCCGACCGTCGTCAGTGTCGCGATGGCCCACCAGATGGAGCGCGGGATGGAGGCGAAGCTTTCCTGGTTCTGGCCGCCGACGCCTTCGATGAAATAGAGCGCAACAGCCGAGACATAGACCAGCGCCAGCGCCATGGCGAGCGTCGTCAGGAGCTGCGTGCCCGAGCGCTGCACCGTCGCGCCGAGCACATCGAAAGCCGGCACGAAACGAGCAATCTTGGCCAGTCGCGCCACCCGCAGCACGCGCAGCGCCATGACGATCTGCTGGTTTGAGTCTTCCGGCGCAAAGATCAGCCACAACAGCTCCGGCAGGAAGGCGATCAGATCGGCAATGGCATAGCCGGTAAAAATGTATTTCAGCCGCCCCCCGAACCCCCGATATTCGGGGTTCTCGCCCGCGACCCAGAGGCGGCCCAGATATTCGATGGCGAAAATGACAATGATGACGACGTTGAAAATCGCAATCGTCCGCATCCAGCCTTCGCTCATGGTCGGTTCGGTTTCGAGCGCCAGCGCCAGAAAGCTCAACAGGACCAGGATAACAATGAAGGTGTTGAACGGCGACAGGCCATTCTTGTCCCGCGCATCCGGCTCCATCTGGCGATAGAGCCGCTTGCGCAGTCCGATCTGTGTCATCATCTGCTGAACGACCATACCGCCCCTCCCCGCTTGCAGGCCTCCAGCATTATCGGACTGTCCCTAGCCCCGCAACACGCCGCCGGTGCCTTTCGAAACCGCCGCGACGACCTTATCGGCAATCGCGTCGATATCCTTGTCGGTCAGGCTCTCGCCCTGCGGCTGGATCGTGACCTCGATGGCGACGGATTTGCGGCCGGCTTCGATATTGGCGCCCTGATAGACGTCGAACACCGACACGCCCGCGATCAGCTTCTTGTCAGCGCCTGAGGCCGCGCGGACGATGTCCCCTGCCGAGACGCCGTCCTCGACGACGAAGGCAAAGTCGCGGCGAATCGGGGTCAGGCCGGAGCGTTCGAGCACGGACTTGGTCTTGGTGGCGCGCGCCTTCATCATGGGCAGCGCGTTGAGATTAAGCTCAAAGCCATAGACAGGACCGTCCACATCGAGCGCCTTGAGCACACGCGGGTGCAGCGCGCCGAAATGGGCAACGGTGACCTTGGGGCCAAGCTTCAGGCAGGCCGACTGGCCCGGATGCCAATGGCCCTGACGCGGCGCATCGACCTGAAAGCGTTCCGGCGGCTGCTCAAGTTCGGCAAGCAGCGCGTAGAGATCGGCCTTGGCGGCCATGGAGTCGTAAGGCGCAACCGCGCCGCTCCAGTGACGCTCAGCCACAGGGCGAACGATTGCGGCGACGACATTGCGCTGATCCTTCGGACCGTCGCCGAGATAGATCGGGCCGGCCTCGAACAGGCGCATCTCGCGCTCGCCGCGGTCAAAGCCCTTCTGGGCGGCGACAGCGAGATTGGCGAGGATGCTCGGGCGCATCTGGTTCAGCTCGCTGGCGACAGGATTGGACACGGTCAGCGCAGGATCGCCGCCGCCGAACATCTCGGCATGCTCTTTCAGCATGAAGGACCAGGTCACCGCTTCAAGGAAGCCGCGCGAAGCCATGACACGCCGGGCTGTGCGCACACGCGCCTGCGCCGGGGTGACGACCACCTTGCGGCCATTAACGGGCGCTGGCAGCGACGTTGTCGGCAGCGCGTCATAGCCAACCAGGCGCGCGACCTCTTCGACGATATCGGCAGATTGTTCGACATCGAACCGCCAGGTCGGCACGGTGAGGTACCAGGCCTCTCCGGCGTCCTCGAGGGTGAAGCCAAGCTCCTTGATCATCCGCTTCAGCTCAGCCGGCTTGATCTCGAGGCCCGTCAGGCGAGCGACATCGCGGCGGTCAAAGGAGATCTTCGTCGCGTCGGTTGGCGCCGTGCCGGCGACCGAGGCCGTCGAGATTTCCCCGCCGCCATATTCGCGAATGAGCGCGAGGGCGAAGTTAAGCCCGGCGACGCAGCTTGCCGGATCAACGCCGCGCTCGAACCGGTAGCGGGCATCAGAGATGATGCCGGTGGTGCGGCCGGTGCGGGCGGTGCGCAACGGATCGAACCAGGCGCTTTCGATGAAGACGTCCGTCGTCTCAGCGGTCACCGCCGTGGACTGGCCGCCCATCACGCCGCCAAGGCCGATGGCGCCGCTATCGTCGGCGATGACGCACATATCGGCGGTGAGGTCGTAAGTCTTGCCATCGAGCGCTTCGAGGGTTTCGCCCTTGCGGCCGAGACGCGCGACGACAGCGCCCTGTAGCTTCTTGGCATCATAGACGTGAAGCGGGCGGGCGCGGTCAAAGGAGATATAGTTGGTGATATCGACCAGCAGCGATTTGGGCGTGATGCCAACCGCTTTCAGGCGCTCTTTCAGCCAGTCCGGCGAGGGGCCGTTCTTGACGCCGCGCACCATCGCGCCGGCGAAAACCGGGCAGGCCTCTTGTGCTTCAAGCTGGATATCGATCGGGCATTTATAGGAGCCATCGACCTTCTTGATCGGGTTCTCGATGAAGCGGCCCGCGCCTGCTGCGGCGAGATCGCGGGCAATGCCCTGCACGCCGAGCCAGTCCGGCCGGTTGGGCGTGACTTCGAAATCGATGATCGGGTCGATCAGGCCGAGCGCTTCGGCCGCTGGCGTGCCGACTTTCCAGTCGCCATCGAGATCGGCAATTCCGTCATGGTCTTCGCCGGCTTCAAGCTCCTTGGTCGAGCACAGCATGCCGGAGCTTTCCACGCCGCGGATCTTGCGGGGCTTCTTGTCGAGCGCGAACTCAAGGCCGGGAATCCAGGTACCGAGCGGGGCATAGATCGCCGTCATTCCGGCGCGTGCATTCGGGGCACCGCAGACGATCTGCTTTTCGCCATCGACCGTGTCGACCGTACAGACGCGCAGCCGGTCTGCGTCCGGATGCGGCTCGGCCGTCTTCACCTTGGCAACGGTGAAGGCGGCCAGCTTTTCAGCCGGATCTTCGACATGCTCGACCTCGAGGCCGGCCTTCAGCATCACCGCAAGAATGTCATCCAGCGGCGCCTTGGTGGCGAGGTAATCCTGCAGCCATGAGAGCGTGAACTTCATCGTCTATTCCACTTCGGGGGTCGGTTCGGTTTCAATCGCGGGCGCACGTGCCAGGTCGGCGACCGCTTCAAAAATATCATTTTCGGTCCGTTCGCAGCGTTCAACGCGCTCGGCGCGGGTCATGCCGGTGCCCATATCGAGGCTGCGGGTAATCCAGCAGCGCTCGAACACCGAACAGTAGCAGACTTCCATGTCCAGCTGGCTCCATTCGGTGGCCACGGCATTGAGCTGAGCACCCGTGACCTCGTCACGCGACCAGTCGGCGCGTAACGGCTCGACATCGTCGCCGGGGGCCACCGCCCGGCCGATGACACTCGACCATGAGTGCGAATAGCCGGGTGGAAAGCGGTCGACATAGGGAGCGAGACTGTCCAGCGGCTCGCCGTTTTCAAGCAAGCTGACACGCTCGATCAGAGCTGGGCCGACGCCGCTATTCGAGATCCGGATGCCCATCGAGGCCTGTTCAGCCGTCGAGGATACGAAGCCCTCGACCTGAACGACCGGATAGACGGCGCCATGCTGCTGGGCGCGCATGACGCGGCCCTGGTCCCAGGCGATGAAGACCGCAATCGCGCTGGTCAGAACCGCGCAGACCGCAATCAGCATTTCTGCCTTGTTGCCGTTTCCCATCGTTTCCGCGCTCCTAGCTCAGGCCGCCAGCGACGCTGGGCGTCAGCCAGGGGCGGAAGCCATAATGGCGGCTCCAGCCGGCATCGGCCTCGAAATAGGGGCGAAGGTCCGGCATTCCGTATTTCAGCATGGCAAGCCTGTCGACGCCCATGCCGAAGGCGAAGCCCTGATACTCTTTCGGATCAATGCCGCAATTTTCCAGCACGTTCGGATGAACCATGCCCGAGCCGAGGATTTCCATCCAGCTATCGCCCGCGCCGATCTCGATGCTTTCGCCCACCTTGGTGTACTTCACATCCATCTCGGCCGACGGCTCGGTGAACGGGAAGAAGTGCGGGCGGAAGCGCGCCTCAACATTGGCGACCTCGAAGAACTCCTTCACGAAGTCGATCAGGCAGCCTTTGAGGTGGCCCATATGGATGTTCTTCTCAATGACGAGGCCTTCGACCTGATGGAACATCGGCGTGTGGGTCGCATCCCAGTCATTGCGGTAGACACGGCCGGGCACGAGCACGCGGATCGGCGGCTCGGTGCTCTCCATCACGCGCACCTGTACGGGGCTGGTATGCGTGCGCAGCACTTTCGGCGCCGCGCCCTGTTGCGGATGGAAGAAGAAGGTGTCGTGCGTCTCGCGCGCCGGATGGCCTTCGGGGAAGTTCAGCGCGGTGAAATTGTGCCAGTCATCCTCAATGTCGGGGCCTTCAGCGACGGTGAAGCCCATATCACCGAAGATCGAGGAGATTTCCTCGAAGACCTGCATGACAGGGTGCAACCGGCCTTCAGGCGACACGCGCGGTGGCAGCGTCATGTCGATGCGTTCGGTCTGGAGCTTCTTCTCCAACTCAGCCTCTTCAAGCTCTGCCTTGCGTGCCTCGACGGCGTCCTGAACCCGGTTGCGCAGGCCATTGAGCGCAGGGCCCATGGTCTGGCGCTCTTCCGGGCTCATTTGCCCAAGCGTCTTCATCAGGCCGGAGATGCGGCCCTTCTTGCCAAGCTCGGCCACGCGCACGCCGTCGAGGGCGGCAAGATCATCTGCCGCCTCGATTGCGCTGAGCGCTTCTTTTTCGATCGTCTCTATGTCGGACATATAAAAAGCCCCGTTGGGTCTGGCCAAACGGGGCTTATCCGCCCCGCCTTAGCGGTCGGAAATAGCGGAGAAATGCTAAAAGCGAAACTGTCTGGTTTTAGGCCAGAGCGCCCTTGGCTTTCTCCACCAGGGCTCCAAAAGCTTCAGGTTCGCGCACGGCGAGGTCTGCCATAACCTTGCGGTCAACCTCGATGCCGGCCTTGTTGAGGCCGTCAATGAAACGCGAATAGGTCAGGTTTTCGTCAATCGCGCGGACAGCAGCATTGATGCGCTGAATCCAGAGCGAGCGGAAGGTCCGCTTCTTTTGCTTGCGGCCGATATAGGCATACTGGCCGGCTTTCCAGACAGCCGCATGGGCTGTGCGGAAGGTATTCTTGCGGCGGCCATAATAGCCTTTGGCGGCCTTGGTGATCTTCTTGTGGCGGGCGTGTGCCGGCACTTTGTTACGTGAACGGGGCATCTGAGCCTCCTGCTAAAGTCTTGTTCGGTTCGAGTTCGGTGGCGCGCCCGGCCTTAGAGGCCGTAGGGCAGATACTTCTTCTTGATGCGTGTAACGTCGGCGTCCGCAACCAACTTGGTGCCGCGATTCTGACGGATGTATTTCGCATTATGGCTGATCAGGCGGTGGCGCTTGCCGGCGACACCGTGCTTGAGCTTGCCCGTAGCCGTGAACTTGAACCGCTTCGCAGCGGCTTTCTTGGTCTTCATCTTCGGCATTTCGATCTCCTGTAGGGGCCTCGAAGGACCCGCTGTCTAGTCGTTCATGAGCCTGCAG
>NZ_JBARZC010000604.1:0-27073 GCF_049649345.1 Henriciella sp.
GTGTTGACCACCGAGCCGCCGCCGCGTTTCTTCATGTACGGAATGGCGAGCTTGGTGCCGACAAAGACCGATTTGAGCAACAGGCCCATCGTGGCGTCCCAGCCGTCTTCATCAAGGTCCTCGACCCCGGTCGGCGTGCCGCCATGGCCAGCATTATTCCACAGGATATCGAGCCCGCCAAAGGCGTGTTCTGCCGTATCGAAAAGCTGCTGGAGGTCCGCCGTCTTCGTCACATCGCAATGGACGTAGCGCACTCTGTCAGACCCGAACCGCGTTTCCAGCGCCTTGCCTTTTTCGTCCTGGATGTCACCGGCCACCACATTCGCGCCGGCCTCGACAAAGACCTCGACGCCTGCATAGCCAATGCCGCTTGCGGCACCCGTAATGATCGCGTTTTTTCCGGTGAGATCACCCATATTTTCCTCCAGTCATTTTGAAGGAAATGGGCGCGGACAAGCAGGCCAAGTCAAGGCTCGCGTCGGGGAAGCTGAAATCGGTGGCCAGAAGGGGATCCGGCCCTCTCCTCGTCAGGAAAGGGCCGAACCAGGGACGTTACCGACCGGCTGTGGGGAATAACCGGCGGTTCAAATAAGTATATTCCAACGCAGACCTGCGAGCCGTCTCTTTTTGATTGGCTGCTGCAGAATGGCCCCCGTCGATATTCTCATAATAAAAGAATGACTTATCGGCAAGCTCAAAAAGATGGGCCATTTTTCTGGCATGGCCGGGGTGGACCCTGTCATCCTTTGTCGATGTCAGAAAGAAGGGGGTCGGATAGTCGGCCTCAGGGTCGAAATTCTGATAGGGCGAGATGGTTTCGAGGAAGGCCCGTTCTTCGGCAATTTCCGGATCGCCATATTCATCAACCCATGAGGCGCCTGCCAGAAGCTTGTGATAGCGCAGCATGTCGAGCAGCGGCACCTGGACCACGACCGCGTCCCAGAGGTCAGGCCGCTGGGTCAGCATTACCCCCATAAGCAGTCCGCCATTCGATCCGCCCATAATGCCGAGATGATCGGTCGATGTGATCCCGCGGGAAATCACATCCTCACCGACGGAAATGAAATCATCATAGATGATCTGGCGTTTCTGCTTGAGGCCAGCCTGGTGCCATTCCGGCCCGAACTCGCCGCCGCCGCGGATATTGGCGAGCACATAGGCCCCGCCCTCTTCCAGCCAAAGCCGGCCACGCACGGCCGAATAGGACGGGTTCATCGAGACCTGGAAGCCGCCATAGCCATAGAGCAGCGTCGGCGTCGTCCCGTCCAGCTCGATGTCGTCCTTGTGGATCACGAAGTACGGTATTTTCGTGCCATCGGTGGAGGTCGCAAAGAATTGCTCGACCGTCAGGCCTTCCGTATCGAATTTGGCAGGCAGGCTCTTCAGCGAAGAGACCTCGCCCGTTGCCACATCATAACGCAGCAGCGAATCCGGGGTGAGGAAGCCTTCATAGTTCAGGAACACCGTGTCGACATCCTTGTCGGCAAAGGCAATGCCCGCCTGGCCTGTGCCCGGCAGTGCGATTTCGCTTGTCGTCCATTCGCCATCGCCGGGCTCAAGCTTCAGCACCTTGCCGACAACATTCTCCTGGATCGACAGGAGCGCTGCGCCATCGGCAATCGCGACGCCATTTACCGCTTGCGTCTCATCCGGGCTGAACACGAGCGAGACGGCGGGAAGCGCGCGCGTCTCAAGGAATTGTTCGAGGTCGAAGGCGACAAGATCGCCGGATTTGAACGCAACGGGCTGGCCTTCGGGGGCCCAGTCCTGTTGCAATGAAAACAGGAACTGACCTTGATAAATACCCTCGGGCGAGGACTTTGTCGGGACCGGCCATTGCACAGGCTCGCTCTCGCCATCGGGCAGCCACCAATAGCTCGACGTGAAGAAGGTGTCGGCCTCGACGGCGCCCTGCAGGCGTCTGCCATCTTCAAGTTCGAGTACAAAAGGCCACACGCCGACATCGGTGTGGTCGCCGCGGATCACCTCAACAGCCGACTCAAGCGGCGTGCCGCGCGTCCAGCGCTTGACCACGAAGGGATAGCCAGACTCCGTCGTCGTGCCCTCTCCCCAATCCGTGCCGATCAAGACCGTATTTTCATCCACCCAGGACAAGCCCTGCTTGGCTTCCGTCGTGACAAAGCCGTCCTCTACGAAACTCTTGGTCTCGAGATCGAATTCGCGCTGGATCACGGCATCCTTGCCACCATCAGACAGCGAGACCATGCAAAGCCATTTGCCGCCGTCTTCCGGCTGGAAACAATTCGAGCCCTTGAAGACCCAGTTCTTGTCTTCTTCCTCAGCGAGCTTGTCGAAGTCCAGGATGGTTTCCCACTCCGGATCATCCGTAGCGTAGGAGTCGAGCGGTGTGCGGCGCCAGAGGCCGCGCACATTGGTGTCGTCCTGCCAGAAATTATACACCCAGCCATCGCGGATCGAGCCATAAGGGATGCGCTCATCAGACGTCAGCACATCAAGCGCGTCCTGATAATAGCCGTCATAAAGCGGGTCTTCCTGGAGGTCGCCGAGCGTGCGCTCATTCTGGGCGCGAACCCAGTCCAGCGCCCGGTCGCCCTCCACCTCTTCAAGCCACTCATAGGGGTCGTTCTCCCAGGTCGGCATCACAAATTCTTCAGCGGTCTCGGTCTCGGCAACAGTCACGTCGGTCGGGCTCTCCTCATTAGTGAGACTGGTCGTTGTGTCGGTCTGGCAGGCTGCCGCGAGCAGGGCGGCGGCCATTATGCTCATCGATACACGCATACGGGGACTTCTCCATTCAGCACTTCTGGCAATTGCGTGTACTAAGCTTAATGTGAAATCCATCAAGGGAAACCGGGGAAACGGTCATGAAAGTCACGACGCGGCGTAACCTCTTGAAAACAGGAGCGGCCGGGCTCGGCGGACTCGCCGCGCTGGCTGGCCGTGCCGGCGCGCAGGAGGCTGAGTTGGGAAAGGTCACGAAAACCGGACTGATTGAGGCTGAAAAGATCGCGGGCGTCACATTCACGGACGCCGAACGCGACCAGATGCTACCGACCATTGAAGAGCAATTGAATGCGATCCAGCAGCTGCGCGCCTTTGAGAAGCCGAACACGCTGGCCCCCGCCCAGACGTTCGATCCGCGCCTGCCGGGACACGCCTATGACCTTCAGGTCGGGGCGTCCTCGCTCGTCACCTCGCCTGTGCCCCAGCGGCCCTTGCCCATCGACGAAGCCGACGTCGCCTTTGCATCGGTCCTGCAGCTGTCCGCCTGGATCAAGGCCGGTTTTCTGACATCAAGACGCCTTACCGACATCTATCTCGACCGCATCAATCGCCTCGATCCGACGCTCCACGCCTGGATCACTGTCATGCCGGAACGGGCGCGGGCCGAAGCCGAGCAGGCCGACACGGAAATCTCCCGCGGGCAGCATCGCGGCCCCCTGCACGGCATCCCGTATGGCCTGAAGGATCTGTTCGATGCCAAGGGCGCCAAGACCACTTGGGGCGCCCAGCCCTATAGCGAAGGCGCCGTCGCTGAAGCCGATTGCACCATTGTCGAGAAACTCAAGCTGGCGGGCGCGGTCCTGCTCGGCAAGACGAGTTGCGGGGCGCTTGCCTATGGCGACATCTGGTATGATGGGGTCACCCGCAATCCCTTCGATCCGCGTGAAGGCTCGTCAGGCTCCAGCGCCGGCTCAGCCAGTTCCGTCGCAGCCGGCCTCTGCGCCTTCGCCATCGGCACCGAAACCCTTGGCTCGCTCGTCTCTCCGTCTCATCGCTGCGGCGGATCGGCCCTGCGTCCAACTTTCGGACGCGTCTCGCGCGCGGGCGGCATGGCGCTCTGCTGGTCGCTCGACAAGGTCGGCCCGATGGCGCGCAGCGTCGAGGATCTTGCCGTCGTCATGGGTGCGATCAATGGCTATGACCCGAAAGATGCCAGCTCGATCGCGACGGGTTTTTCCTACCAGCCCCGACGCGACTTTTCGGGCCTGAGAATCGGCTTCGATGAGGCCTGGCGGGAAGGCGCGACAGAGGCGGAACTGACGGCGTTCGATCGGGCGCTCGCCCTCGGGGCAGAACAGGTTGAGTTCAAACTGCCCGATCTGCCCTCAGCCCCGCTCGTTCAGCAGCTGATGGCCGAAGCGGCGGCTGCTTTCGACGACCTCACCCTCTCGAACCGCGACGATGAGATGGTCTGGCAGGAAGAGGCGGCCTGGCCGAATGGCTTCCGCGCCGCCCGTTTCCTGACCGCCATCGATCTGATCCAGATCGACCGCCTGCGCAGACGATGGATGCAGGAGATGGACAAAGCGTTTGAAGGCATAGATCTCGTGATTGGCCCAAATTTCGCCTCCGGCATGCTGACGCCAACCAATTACACAGGCCATCCCAGCCTTGTGATGCGGGCCGGTTTTCAGGAGACAAAGCCGCGCACCATGTTCGGGGCCGTGGAAGATTCTGATGCAGCGCCGGCGCAAACCCCGGTCGCGGTCTCGCTCTGGGCACCGCTGTTCAGGGAATCGACCCTGCTCGCCTTTGGCGCTGCGCTCGAAGACGAGTTGCGCGTCGCAGACACCAGACCAGCGCTCTGATGACACGCAATGTCCTGATCCTCTGCACGGGCAATTCGGCCCGCTCCATCATTGGTGAGGCGATCGCGTCCTCCCTTCCGGACATGCGCGGCCACAGCGCCGGATCGAGCCCGCGCGGCGAGGCTCACCCCATGGCCTTGCGCGTGCTTGCGGCCAAGGGCCATGACATCTGGGAGCTGTCGTCGAAAAGCTGGGACGTGTTTGCCGAGCCCGGCGCGCCGCGCATGGATGTCATCATCACCGTCTGTGACAATGCCGCAGGCGAGACCTGCCCCTATTGGCCGGGCCACCCGGTCCAGGTTCACTGGGGCCTGCCGGATCCGGCGAATATCGAGGAAATGTCCCAGCAGCGCGCCGCCTTTGAAGACACCTATGACCGGCTGAAACGCCGCCTGACCCAGCTCGCCGCGCTTGATTTCAACACGCTGAGCGACCGGGACCTCAAGGAAGCGGCGCAGGCGATCCACGACAAGCGCTAGCCATTCTAATCTTAGTGGTGATGCGGCCGGGGCACGCCGATTCCATTTGCCGGATGCTGGATAACGTGGCTTATAAAGCGGTGTTTTGGGTGAAGGACGGACCGTGAAATATCTTATCGCAAGCCTCGTGGCCGCTATCGCAGCGCCGATCTCGCAGGCCGACACGCCAAAAGACCTCATCGGCAACTGGCAAGCCGACTGCGACGCGTGGGGCACACCTGCTCTCTGCGAGGTGTCGTGGAGCGAGGGCCTCACCGGCGACTTCGTCGAAATTGACTATACGATCACGTCTGCGTCGGACGGCGCGCCCATCTTTGC
The DNA here is from genome assembly GCF_049649345.1 of Henriciella sp. Taxonomy (GTDB): domain Bacteria; phylum Pseudomonadota; class Alphaproteobacteria; order Caulobacterales; family Hyphomonadaceae; genus Henriciella. Next base: position 5,372 of record NZ_JBARZC010000604.1, read on the forward strand.
CGGCCAGGGCGTCTACAAGATCGGGGAGACAGACCTTGAGGGGTACTGGTCAGACAGTGGCGGCGCGGTCCATCCGCTCGCGGCAACGTGGGAAAACGGAACCCTCACCACACATTGGGGACGTGCCGGGCACGCGCAGGGCCGCTCGAAATACGAACTCACGGACACGGGATTGCGCGTCACCGATTGGGCGCTCACCGAAACCGGCTGGCAACAATTCATGCAGGTAGATTATTCGCCGGCGGGCTAGCGGGCCTTCAACACTGTCTTCCAGAAATCAACAGAACTCTCGATCAGCTCCAACGAATGGGAGACCGCGGCCGCATCACTCGCCTCGACCATGCTTGGCCGCACAGGTTGGGTGAGGAGCAGATGGCGCACCAGTTTCACTGCCGTCAGCACACCGTCCGGGAGCATATCAGCCTCAAGATGCAGACCGCCCGGCCTTGGATGCATCACATCGTTTCGTGCCGCGACCACACGTTCCAGCGCGCGATGATCATCAGGTTTCATCGGCGCGGTATAGGGCTGGGGCAGGATCGCCGGATCGGCAACGCGCACAACCAGTTCATTCGGGCCGGGCATGGCTGGCATATCGGCGCCCGCTTCTGACAGGGCCAGCACGCAAGCCTGCTGCACCATCAGGATCGCGCCGCTGACCAGCCATGTCACCGACGTCTGATCATCAGAGACAAGCGCGGCATGGACGGCGGTAAAGCGGGCCGATTCATTGATCAGCGAGGGAAGCGATTGCGCCATAAGGCGCGGGTCTAGTCGAACTTGGCGCTGAGTTCCAGCTGGCGAGCCGGCAGGATCATGAGCGTCTGGCCTGCTCGACTTCCCGCTCGATGGCGCTCGCAAAGGCCTTTGAGCCGTAGCACCGCAAGCTGAGCGATGCCTCCTCCGTCTCCAGGTCGATAATGCTCGTTGCTATGCCCTTTCGCCAGCTCACCGCCTTGATGTCTGAAAGGGGAAATTCGACCTCAAGCGTGTCTGCACTGACATGCACGGCGCGATTGAGCGCGTTCGGGCGGAAAATCACGCTGTCTTTCGTGAGCCAGGCCGTGCCGCCCACCCACATTCCGCCCATCATCTTCTTTACGAGGCCGAGCCCCAACTGGCCGGGCCCGGAGAGCAGGCGTTTGGCCCCGGGATTGGCGGCGGCGTCCTTGAACAGCGCGTTTACCAGCTTCTTTTCAATAATTTTCTGAGGCTCGGCCATGTCCAGATCTCCCCCGACACGCGAATGTATCACCGCGCTGAATGAACAGGAAGCCGGGAGGCCGCGAAAGTGCTGGATTTGGATTGCGAACTCATGCAGGGTCTAATCATGATACCCTTGTCTCGCAAATCGCCTGTCCCGCCGGAAGACTGCAACCTCGCCAAGGCTGTCGAGCAGATCGGCGACCGCTGGACGCTGCTGATCCTGCGATCGGCCCTCTATGGCGTTCGCCGCTTCGACGATTTCCAGACCGAGCTTGGCACGCCGCGGACAATCTTGTCGGGCCGCCTCAAATCGCTTGTCGATACAGGGCTTCTGAAGAAGCGCGCCTATAAGGTCGAAGGGCGCCGCGCGCGCCCTGAATATGTGTTGACCGAAAAAGGCGAAGCCCTTCGCCCGATCCTGATCGCCTTGACGCAATGGGGCGATGCGTGGATCGGCGACACCGGCCAGCCGCCCGTCAGCTTTACAGATGCTGGCACGCGCCAAGCCGTTCGCGCCGCCTTCGTGAATGAAACGGGCCGCGAGGTGCCCACCGGCAATCTCAGGATTGTCCTGCGCCGTTAGCGCGAGAGATAGAGGTCCAGCACATCATCGGCGATGTCGCTGAACGCCGCTTCCAGTTCGTCTGCATCCGGCACGTCGAGATAATGGCCGGGCGAGGAAGCGCAGGCCTCCAGCAGCGCCTCGGAGCGGGCGTCACCGCCGAGTTCTAGCCGGATCGTATAGATCACAATGCCCGCCTGCTTGGCATTCTGGCAGGTTTCGAGGGTGCGCTTGTCCATCTCCTCATAGACGTCGTTCTGTGACGCGCCATAGGCGAGGTTCATCCGGCCATTTGCGAGATAGCCATAGGCCGAGTAATCGCTTCCGCGGCCATCGCTGCGGGCGCCGATCTGATTGTTGCCGTCAGACAGAAGCACGATGATCTTCTGCGTTTCGTCATCCTCATACTCCACGCCCTGATCGAAGGGCGCCGTGGGCGACAGGGTGCGCCAGGCCCAAGCGATGCCTTCAGTAATATTTGTGCTGCCTTCTGCCGATAGGAGGTCGATCTCGTCGGTAATGTCTTCCGCCTCTGTCGTCAGCGGAATAACCGGGCGCGTGCCACACATGAAGCCTGGTCCGATGGGCGTGGTGATGTCCCAGTAATAGTCGTAATCCGACTTCGTCTCGACCGGTTCGCTGGTCATCTCGACACCGGCTGACAGGCCGTATTTGGCGATGTGCTGGATGATTGTCAGGATGCTGTAGGACGAGGTTGAATCGGCAAGATAATCGTTCGGATAGCGGTAGCGGTTGTCCGGCTCGTCGGGATAGAAGGACGGCGTGAACAGGGTTTCGGGGTTAGAGAGGTCTGGCTCTGTGTCTTCTGTATCGTGCGGATATGTGCGCGCCTCGACACAGCCCGGCCAGGTCTTGCCGAGTTTCTCATAAAGTGCGCGGCGGTCGATCCCGGGGATCAGGTTGGTCGCGCTGACAAGCGATGCGCCCGATTTATCGATCCAGCTGGCATTCGCATTGACCGGATCGACATTCACCCAGGTTGCAAATGGCACCAGCGAGAATTTGCGCCGCTCCGGAAAGTCGGTCCCCTCTGCAAGCTTGTTGACGAGCAGGACTGACGCGTCCTGCATCTGTTCAAGCTTGTCCCCTCTCATCGAGCCCGTCGTATCGAGCGCCAGCGCCATTTCGATGCGGCTGTCGTTGAACTCGACCCCGGATTCGCGATGAATATTCATTTCCTGAATGCCGGCCAGGCCGAGCAGGGTCGTCTCGATGGTTACATTGACATTGGCTGACAGGGAATTGCCGTCCCTGAGAAATCTGAAATAGACGAAATCGATATTCCGGGCGGCCATTTCGCGCCGGAAGAGGGATTTTGCGTCCGCCTCAAGCTCGCTATCAGGCCGCTTGCCGGTTTCATGCGCCACATAGAGAAGGGCCGCGTCCAGGGCGGCCTGCGTTTCGACCGTCGCGGTGCGATGGCGTGTAAAGTCGATGGCTGCGCCGACAATGATCATGATCGGAATAATGCAAAGCGCGAATATCATCGCCGCGGCACCGCGTGTGTCTCTTAGGAAGATCAGCATATCTCTTTCCCGCACTGACCGACAGGATTAGGCCCAAGCCCTTAAACCGGACTTGTGGCGACCTTCGAAATTTAACGAAACGGAGTAAGCATCCGCCGCTAGCGCGAGAGGTTGCCACGAACATCAGACTTGAACGACATCTTGTTCTCCAGCGCTTTCGCGAGTCTATAGCGCAAACGGCTGAAAACGTGATTGTCTGATTGTTTGAAATTAAACCAATTTTTCGGCTCCGGCCGAAATGTCAGGCTTAGCGCGCCCGGCCCCAGACGCGGAGCGGATCGAAGGCGCCGTCTTCTGCAGCCGCTTTCAGTTCTTCGATCTGGCGCATCACCGGGCTGGCTTCATCGCCGGCCCCTTCGAGATAAATCGCCGCGTCGAGCCTGCAGATCCGGCTGAACAGGTTTTCGGCATTGTCGACAAGATCGAGAAACGTGTCCGGCAGGCCAAGACCGCGCTGTTTGGACGGGTCGAGCGGCGGACCGTCCCGGCTGATCCGGTATTTGCGAGCTAGCGCATCTTCGCGCTTCATGTCGCCGTCACGCACCGCACGCTGCATGACCAGCCAGCTGGCCGCCTGCATCAGTTTTGTCGTCAGCTCCATGCTCCAGGCCGCATAGGTCAGGCTCGCCTCGCGCGGCAGGGTCTTTGACATGTCGCGGCCCGGACCATCGAGATAGGAGGCGGTCTCCTCGACCAGCGCCATGCCATCGGCAAATACCTTTTCGAATACACGGCTTGCCGTGAAATCCGGCATGTGGAGATCTTCATCAGTCCTGTCAGGAGAGGCGGCCATCTGGTCTTGTCCCGGCTAATCAGTTTTGGCGCGCGCCGGCGCCATCAGTCTTAAGCTTTAGATCATATGGGGTTTAAGGGGTCTTAAGACGCAGCCGGGTTACAGCTTGAAAATATCGTCTGCGGCCGAGGAATGCGCCTGCTTCTTGCGGATTTCCGCCTCGCAGGCCTCGATCTCGGCTTTCAGCGTCTCGACCCGTTCCTTCAACTCCTCAACGGAAAACACTTCCAGATCGATCTTCTTCGGCTTGACCGGTTCGTCATCAAACATTGATTGAGCTCCCATGCGCCTCTAGGTGTGCAGCCCCAAGGCAAGGACAGAGCCGCCAATAAATCAAGGCAGCTCTGGCACCTGCAGCAAGTCTGGCGCGAAGGAGCCCCCACATGAGCACACAGATGAAGGCGATAGTCGCAGAAGAGGGAAAGCCGCTCGCGGTCGGAAACGTCGAACGCCCGGAGATCGGGCCCCATGACGTGCTCGTGAAAGTCGCCGCCGCTGGCCTGAACCGCGCCGACCTCGTCCAGCGTGCAGGCCACTATCCGCCCCCGCCCGGCGCATCGGACATTATGGGTCTGGAATGTGCCGGCACGAGCGCGGCGGTTGGCACAAAAGTCACCAAATGGAAGGAAGGCGACAAGGTGTGCGCGCTTCTGGCTGGCGGCGGATACGCCGAATTCACAGCCGTCGACGAAGGCTCGCTCCTGCCTGTCCCGGACACTCTCAGCCTGCTCGAAGCGGCCGCCCTGCCCGAAGCCATGATGACGGTTTATGCCAATATCTTCATGCGCTGCAGCTTCCAGGAGGGCGACAGCGTGCTCATCCATGGCGGCACATCCGGCATCGGCTCCATGGCGATCCAGATGGTCAAGGCCGCGGGCGCCAGCGAGATATGGACGACGGCCGGCACTGATGAGAAATGCGAGGCCGCGAAAGGCTTCGGCGCGACCCGCTCCATCAACTACAAGAACGAAGACTTCGAAAAGATCGTCCGCGATGGCGGCGGGGCCGACGTCATCCTCGACATGGTCGGCGGCGACTATGTCCAGAAGAATATTTCGGCGGCCAAAGTGAATGGCCGGATCTGCAACATTGCCTATCTCAACGGCCCCAAGGTCGAGCTCAACCTGATGCCGCTGATGCTGAAACGCCTCATCCTGACGGGCACGACACTGCGCGCCCGGCCTGTAGAGGAGAAAGCCGAAATCCGCGCCGCCATCGAAAAGCAGTTCTGGCCCATGGTCGCGTCCGGCGAGATCAAGCCCGTCATCGACGAGGTCTACCCGTTCCCTGATGCGGAAAGCGCGCAGGCCGCCATGTCCAAGGGTGGCCATATCGGCAAGATCCTTCTCGACCTCGGCTGAGCAGCCCTGCATGCGGCGGACGGGGGCCGGGCCGGCTTGCTGACGAATGAGTCGCGCACACGCTTTTCGTGTGTTAGATCAGGTGCGATGCCCGGTAGATTAGTATTCGCAGGGACACTTGGAAAACATGAATGACTGAACGTTTCGACGACCTTCGCCGGAGTATCGCCTCACTTGAGCTGGACTTCCATGCGATGGCGAATTCCATTCCCCAACTGGCCTGGATGACGCGGCCGGATGGCTGGATCTTCTGGTACAATCAGCGCTGGTTCGACTATACCGGCACGACACTCGAGCAAATGCAGGGTCGAGGCTGGACGGACGTTCACCACCCTGATCACGTCGATCGTGTGGTCGAGCAGTTCGACAATTCCTTCAAGTCCGGTGAGCCCTGGGAAGATCTGTTCCCGCTTCGCAGTAAATCTGGCGAGTATCGCTGGTTTCTGTCGCGCGCCTTGCCCATTCGGGACGAACATGGCGAAATCCAGCGTTGGTTTGGCACGAACACCGATGTCACCGAGCAAAAGAAAACCGAGGAACGCCAAAGCCTCCTGATGCGCGAGATCGACCACCGCGCCAAGAATGCGCTCACTGTCGCCCAGTCTGTTGTAAGCCTGACCAAGGCGGACACGGTCGAATCCTACAAGGCCGCCGTCGAGGGACGTATCGGCGCCCTGTCGCGCGCCCATAGCCTGCTCGCCGCATCGCGCTGGGACGGAGCCGATCTCAAATGTCTGATTGCAGAAGAAGTCGACCCGTTCAGCGACACTTATGGCGACCGCGTCTCCTATTCAGGCCCGTCTCTCATGCTGGAGCCGGCCGCGGCTCAGTCGGTCGGTCTGATCATCCATGAACTGGTTACGAATGCGGTCAAGCACGGCGCCCTCGCCACCCCATCCGGCAGCCTGCACATCAGCTGGAAGATCGTCGATCATGCAATTCGAATCGAATGGCGCGAATCGGGCGCCGAGACTGTCGCGGAACCGAGCAGCGCCGGCTTCGGCACCACGCTTCTCGATCGCCTGGCACGCGACTTTATGGAGTGCGAAATTGAGCGCAGCTGGAGCGAAGACGGCCTGACCGCCGTGATCAGCTTGCGCAGGCCCAAGGCGTCTCTGGCAGCCTCTGGGCCCCGCCCGGGCCCACAACGCGCGCAAACTGAGTCACAATCCACCAATCTGCCATCCGTCCTCATCGCCGAGGATGAAGTCCTGACGGCGATGGATCTTGAATTCCGGGTAAGTGACGCCGGTTACCGCGTCATCGGCCCGGCCAGTTCTGTGGAAGAAGCGCGGTCCATGATCGAATATGATCTGCCGAAGATCGCCCTCCTCGACGCCAATCTCGGCGGCGAGCGGAGCTTCAAACTAGCCGCAGAGCTCAGGGCTGCCGGTGTCGAGATTGTGTTCTGCACGGGCTATGAAGAGCTGGAAGACCTCTCCGAGAGCTTGCGCGATTGCCCGATCATCTCCAAACCTTTCCGTGATGAAGACCTGCTCGGCGCCCTGCAATCGGTCCGCGAACGCCTCGAAAGTGTCCGGTAGAGCAACTGGCGAAACTCTGCGCCGCCGGGGAGCCGTCCTCGCGATCGGGCTTCTTGCGACACTGACGGGCTGTCAGGCATCGCACACGCCGCCAGAGGTGCCCGTCCCTGCAGAGGCCGGGGCCACACCAGACCCGGCCTTGCCCGGCCCGAACGCACCATCGGTCCAGCTCGACATTGACCGCCTGCCGGAAGACTTCGTCCACACGGGCGGCGAACCGCGCGACGCCGCCGCCATAGACATGATCGTCATCCACACGATTGGCGGGCCACTCTGCGAGGGCGGCGCCATCCGCTTTGCCGATATCACGCGTGATGCGGTCTTCTGGCGCGACTGGTTTCTCGCCCAGGATGACAAGTCGATCCACTATATTGTCGGCCGCGATGGCGATATCGCCCAGCAGCGCCCGGACCTCAGAACAGCCGGTCATGTCAGCTATCATGGCATCAAGCCCGACGTGAACAAGCGCTCGATTGGCATAGAACTCATCAACGATGGCGATGGCGAGGACCCGTTTCCCGCCGTCCAGATCGAGGCGCTGACAGCGCTCGTGAAAAATCTCAGCACCCGGTACAGCCTCGGCCCGGATGATATACACAGCCATTCCGAACTCGACCCCCGAAAGCTCTCCGGCTGCGGTGACAATTACAGGCGCGTCGATCCCGGACCGCTCTTTCCGATGGATGAACTCAAGGCGGCGCTCGCGAACTCAGGAGCCGGCCGGTAATGCCTTGTCAATCAGGGTTAACGGCGGCTTAACCAAAACGGCGCTCTGATATCCCCTCACAAGCAACAACAGGGGATCCCTCATGACAAGCCTTCTCCAGGACGTGATCGTCGCGCACAGGTGCCGCTCGACCCATCACTTCATGGCCATGGAAGCGCTAGATCTCATTGACGGGCCCGACGCCGAAGATTGGCGAAACCTGCTTCTCTCCGAACACAGCTGGCTGCTGCAGGGCGCGAAGGCGCCTGATGCCGAGTTCAAGGACTTCCGGAACCACGTCCTCCACGTCTCCGATGGCGGCTGGGGCGGCGCGCGCGATGCGGCCTCCGAATGGTATGGCCGCTCCGTCGAGGCGCTGCGCGCGAAGAAGTGGAGCAAGGCGGCTTATGCGCTCGGCGTGATGAGCCACTATTTTTCAGACCCGTGCCAGCCTTTTCATACCGGTCAGACCGAGGAAGAAGGCTCGATCCATCGGGCGCTTGAATGGAGCATCGCCAAATCGCGCGACGAGATTTCCCGCCGGATCGAAGTGCTCGGCTATCCGAAGATAAAGGTCGGCACCGGCCCTACCTTTGTGGCCGACATGGTGCTGGACGGTGCGCGCCGCTCCCACCCGCACTATCAGACCTTTATCGACCATTATGACATTCATGCCGGCGTGAAGAACCCGCCGGCCGGCCTCGATGGGACGCTGCTCGATACGATCGCAGACCTTTGCGCCTACGCCACCAAGGGCATCGCTATCCTCTATGTCCGCGCGATCAAGGAAGCCAGGGTCAAGCCGAAAAAGGTCAACCTGACGCTCAAGGGGTATCTCGCCCAGCTCGACATCCCCGTCCGCTGGGTCACCAAGAAACTCGACAATATCGCCGACCAGCGCACCGTCGCGAAGATGTACAAAGAGCTTCAGGAAACCGGCAAGGTCATCAAATCGCTCCCCGATGACGACAAGGCGATCCGCAAGATGCATGCGCGCGATGTGCTCCGTGTGCCACTGGAGCAGCTCGACGCGGTTCAGCCCAAGCCGACCGGCACGAAACACGTCCCGCTTGCGCCTGCGGCGGAGACGCCAGCCGCGCCAGAGCAGGAAAGCGCCGGATCCACTCCTGCGACCGACAAGACGCTGTTCACGCCGGAACGCGCCGCCGCTCAGGCGGAAACATCTGCATCCCCGGTTTCGGACGACCCATCCGACAAGACACTGTTCATTGATGCGTCAGCGTCCCTCGCGACGGCGCCAGAGGCGGAAGAGATCACCGGGGATGAGGTGGATGACGCCGCCGTTGAGACAGAGGCAGAGGCCGATACCGGGTTCAGCATCGACACCAGCGACGATGCCGATACCGCAGACGACGTCGACGATACCGACGAAGAAGACATCATCGTCGCCGATGATTCCGACCTGACGCCAGAGAGCAATGTCGTCGACGCCCCCTCCATCGGCCCGAAAACCGCAGAACGCCTCGCCGAGATCGATATCGAAACCGTTGCAGACCTGCTTGAGGCCGACCCGATCGCGAGTTCCGACGCGCTCGATTCAAATTACATGACGCCGGAGGCCATAGCCGACTGGCAGGACCAGGCCCGCCTCAAAATGGCAATGCCAAGCCTGCGCGTCCACGACGTCCAGATCCTCGTCGGCGCGGGCTTCCGCTCTGTCGAGGCGGTTGCCGATGCGAGCGCTGCCGACCTGCTAAAAGCGTCCATGGCCTTCGTCGAAACCCCCGAAGCCCGCCGCATGATCTCCGGCAAAAGCGCCCCGGACTCAGAGGAAATCGAAGGCTGGATCGGGCTGGCGAGGGACGTGAGCTGACCGCCGACTACAAAGCCAGCCTTCCCTTTCGCGCTCAGCCGTCTTATACTGTGCGCTGTTAGGAATTTTTCCCCTTCTGGAACCCTGACCGCCCGGCCGAAAGGTCGGGCGGCTTGCGTTTCGGCAGGCCAATCAATGGAGCCCAAAATGGCCGATATTCTGATGCCCAAGGCGACGGCCGTCTGGCTGATCGACAATACGACACTTTCCTTTGACCAGATCGCGGACCTTTGCGGCCTGCACAAGCTGGAAGTCAAAGGCATTGCCGATGGCGATGTCGCCGAGAACATGCGCGGCGTTGACCCGATTTCGCGCGGCGAGCTGACGCGTGAGGAAATCCGCAAGGGTGAGCAGGATGCCGACTACCGGCTGAAAGTGTCCGAGTCCAAGATCGCACACATCCCTCAGCCCAAGCGCAAGGGCGCGCGCTACACGCCGGTTGCCCGCCGCGCCGACAAGCCGGATGCGATTGCCTGGTTCATCCGCAATCACCCGGAAGTCACCGACGCGCAGATCTCCAAACTGATCGGCACGACCAAGGCGACGATCACTAATGTGCGCGAGAAGACCCACTGGAACTCGCAGAACATCAAGCCGGTCGACCCTGTGACGCTCGGCCTCTGCTCGCAGATCGAGCTCGATGAGGTCGTCAACAAGGCCGTCGACCGCCGCAAGAAAATGGACGCCCAGAAAGAGAAAGAGCTCGGCGGACCTGGCCTGAAACCTGCCAAGGAGGCCGATGCCGCCTCAGACGCCGTCCAGCCAGCCAAAGACACCGCAGAGCCAAGTGCCGACGACGTGTTCAGTGCGTTCAAGAGCTAGATCCTGAATAAATTCAGAAGAGGCCTCATTCTGATTTCAGGGTGAGGCCTTTGCTATTAGCGCCCCGTAAAAACTGGCTCGCGCTTCTCCAGGAAAGCCGCCGCGCTCTCTTTGGCGTCTTCGGTTGCCATCAGGCGGCGGATCTCCGTGATCGCCCATTTGCCGACATCACGCCAGTTCGGGTCGAGCGTCTCGCGAAGCCCCGCTTTCAGCGCCTGGACCGCCTGAGGCGGATTGGCGGCAATTTTCTTTGCGATACCGAGCGCCGTCGGTAGAAGCTCCGCCTGGGGCACGACCCGGCTTACGAGCCCGATCTCTTTTGCCCGCGCGGCATCTATAATGTCGCCGGTAAACAGAAGCTCGCTCGCATGTTCGCGCCCGATGATCTGCGCCAGCCGCCCTAGCCCCGGCGCATCGCAGCAAAGCCCGCGCTTCACGAAGATCTCGCCAAATTTCGCTGTCTCCGCCATGACGCGGATATCCGCCATGATCGCCAGTTCCGCGCCCCATCCCAGGGCGAAGCCGTTTACCGCCGCGATGACCGGAATATCTGTGTGAAGCAGCGCATCGGCGGCCGGCGTCAGCCCGCCTGTCTTCTTGCCGCGCTCTGCCATTTCCGGCGTCGACGGCGCACCCTTGGACAGGATCTGTTTCACGTCATCGCCAGAGCAGAAGGCCCGCTCTCCTGCGCCGGTAATGACGATACAGCGTGCCTCGCTCCCCCGGATCGCATCTTCGAGCGCCATATAGAGCGGATAATCGAGCGCATTCATCGCCTCGGGCCGGTTGAGCGTCAGGACGCTGACATGGTCTTCGGTCTCGATTTTCAGAATATCGCTCATCTCGTCCTCCGGTCTTTATCGTTATCGGCTGAGCCTGCCATGGCGATTGGCCCCGTCAATCGTGACGCAGCGCGAAGCCGCGACAGACGGGTGACGGAATCGGCCGGGCGCACTAAACCGGGCGGGGACATATGAAACTCGCCCGCATCCTCTTCCCGCTCCCGCTGCCAGAGCCCTTCGACTATGCCATTCCCGATGGCATGCACGTCGTGCCCGGCAGCTATGTGCGCGCCCCGCTCGGCAAGATTGAGCGGACGGGCGTTGTCTGGGAGGTGGTCGAGCGAAAGCCGGACGATGAGCGCGAGCTGAAACCGGTGCTCGACGTCTTCCCGGCCCCGCCCATGCCCGAAGCGATGCGCAGATTTGTGAGCTTCGCGGCCCGCTATAATGTCGCCCATCAGGGCCATGTCCTCGCCATGGTGCTGCGCGCGCGCAGCGGGCTCAGGCCCTCGCCGACCTCGACCATCTATGTCCCGACAGGCCACCGCTCCAACCGGATGACCGATGCGCGCGTCAAAGTGCTGGACGCCGCAAAGGATGCCGGCCCAACCAGCGCAGCCGAGCTTGCACGGCAGGCGGGCGTTTCGGCGGGTGTCGTGAAAGGCCTTGTCGATATCGGCGCGCTCGAAGCGCGCGAGGTGGAAACGGATTTGCCCTACCCCCAGCCGACCAATTTCGGCGTCGGCACCCACCTCACGGGCGAGCAGGCCGAGGCCGGCAAGGAACTGCGCGAGGCAATCGCCAAAGGCGGCTTCCAGCCCTTCCTGCTCGACGGGATCACAGGCTCCGGCAAGACAGAGGTGTATTTCGAGGCGATCGCCGAAGCGCTTTCCAAGGCCGATGACGCGCAAGTCCTGGTCCTGCTGCCGGAAATCGCGCTGACGCAGGCCGTGCTCTCACGTTTCGAAGCCCGCTTCGGCGCACCGCCCGCCCCCTGGCATTCAGGGCTCTCGGATGTCGAGCGGCGCCGCACCTGGCGCGAGACCGCCCATGGCCGCGCCCGGATCGTGATCGGCGCGCGCTCGGCGCTCTTCCTGCCCTTCCGCAACCTCAAACTCCTCATCATCGACGAGGAGCATGACACCAGCTTCAAACAGGAAGACGGCGTCACCTATCATGCCCGCGACATGGGTGTGATGCGCGCCAAGCTCGAAGACGCGGCGATCATCCTCGCTTCGGCGACGCCGGCGCTGGAAACGATGGTGAATGCAGAGCAAGGCCGCTATCAGCGCCTCAAACTCGCCGCTCGACCTGGCGCGGCGAAACTTCCCGATGTCGAACTTGTCGACCTGCGCTCTAATCCGCCTGAGAAAGGCAACTGGCTCTCGCCCCTCCTGTCGCGGGCGCTTGTCGAGACGCTGGAAGCGGGCGAGCAGTCGCTGCTCTTTCTCAACCGGCGCGGCTATGCCCCGCTCGTCATCTGCAAGGCGTGCGGCGAGCGTCTGAAGAGCCCGGCCACAGAAAGCTGGCTGACAGAACACCGCTACACCAACCGCCTCGTCTGCCACCTCACCGGCTGGTCGATCCCCAAGCCTGAAAAATGCCCGATGTGCGGCGCGAAAGACTCGCTGATGGGCGTCGGGCCCGGCGTCGAACGCATCGCAGAGGAAGTGCGCACGCTCCTGCCCAATGCGCGGATCGAGATTTTCTCCTCGGACACGGCCCGCTCTGGCGAGGAGACGCGCGGCATCGTGACCCGCATGGCCGAGGGCGACATTGACGTGCTGATCGGTACGCAGATCGTTGCCAAGGGCCACAATTTCCCGAAGCTTACCCTTGTGGGCGTCGTCGATGCCGATAGCGGCATGAAAGGCGGTGACCTTCGCGCCGGCGAGCGCACCTACCAGCTGCTGAGCCAGGTCGCAGGCCGGGCCGGGCGCGCCGAGCATCCGGGCCGCGCCTTCATACAAACGTACGCGCCCGAAAATCCCGCCATGATCGCGCTCGCCGCCGGAGACCGCGATGGCTTCCTCCAGATCGAGCGCGATGTGCGCGCCGAACTCATGCTGCCGCCGTTCGGCCGGATGGCCGCGCTGATCATGTCGGCCCCGTCACCGGAAATGATCCAGGAGGCTGGAAAGATCGCAGGCGCCGCCGCCCCGAATGGTGAAGGCGTGACAGTCTATGGCCCGGCGCCCGCCCCCATCTCGATGCTCCGTGGACGCCACCGTATCCGCTTCCTCGTCACCAGTCCGCGCGACGTGGACCTCTCGGCCTACATGACCGCATGGCTCAGCGCGATGAAGCTGCCCTCACAGGTCCGCGTTTCTGCAGATATCGATCCGTATTCCTTCCTTTAAGCAGCCATTCGGCGGTGAACGTGCCAATCGGTCGCGGTTCTACCGCTGCGGCCATGTTGTCAGCCTCCGAACGAAGTGCTAAGCGCCCTGCCAAGCGTTGGGTTGGGGCCTCGTGCCACCAGCTCACACCCCATGTTTCACTCTCCGGGCACCCGCCCCTAACAGACGGAATAAGGTCTTGGCCGCATCTTCCGCCTCCCATGCAAATGAAACCGCGCGGCGCTATGCCAGCGCGCTGTTCGACCTCGCCAACGAAAAAGGTGAGCTTGAAAGCGTTGATACCGATCTTGCCAGCTTTGCTGCGATGGCAAAGGACAGCACGGATCTGACGCGTCTTCTCGACTCACCGGCCTTCGGGCGCGACGAGAAGTCAAAAGCGCTCATCGCCATCGCGGCGAAGGCGGGCCTGTCGAAAACAGTGTCCAATTTCCTCGCCACCATGGCGACGAACGGCCGCGCGGACGAGATCGTCGCTGCCGCAGGCCATTTTGACGAGCTCTACGCCAAACACCGCGGTGTAAAACGCGCCATTGCGCGAACCGCAGAAGAAATGACCGCTGCACAGCGCCAGAAGCTTGAAGGCGTGCTGGCAAAAGCTGTAGGCAGCGATGTTGAACTGGAAACCGAGGTCGTTCCCGGCCTCATTGGCGGCATTCAGCTGCGCGTCGGATCAACTCTGATCGATGCCAGTGTCGCCTCCAAACTTGAACGTATGAACACCGCCATGAAGGGAGCTTAGAGGCTCGATGGACATCAGCGCTGCAGAAATTTCAGGCATTCTGAAATCCCAGATCGAAAACTTTGGCGTCGAGGCCGAAGTCTCTGACGTTGGACAGGTTCTGTCCGTCGGTGACGGTATCGCCCGCGTCTATGGCCTTGATAATGTTCAGGCCGGTGAGACCGTCGAATTTACCGGCGGCATCAAGGGCATGGCCCTCAACCTGGAAGCCGACAATGTCGGCGTCGTGATCTTCGGCGACGACCGCGGCATCAAGGAAGGCGACACCGTCAAGCGGACCAATGAGATCGTTGCTGCGCCGGTCGGCAAAGGCCTTCTCGGCCGGGTCGTGAACCCGCTGGGCGAGCCGATCGATGGCAAGGGCGCTCTGAAAGACGTCGCCAGCCGCAACCGTGTTGACGTGAAAGCACCGGGCATCCTGCCGCGCAAATCTGTCCACGAACCGATGATGACCGGCCTCAAGGCAATTGACGCGATGATCCCGGTTGGCCGCGGCCAGCGCGAGCTGATCATTGGTGACCGCCAGACCGGCAAGACCGCGATCTGCGTCGACACCATCCTGAACCAGAAGCAGACCAATGATGCGGCAAAAGAGGACAGCGAAAAGCTGTTCTGCGTCTATGTCGCCATTGGCCAGAAGCGCTCCACGGTTGCCCAGGTCGTTAAAACGCTCGAAGAGCGCGGCGCGCTTGATTACACCGTGATCGTATCGGCCACTGCGTCCGAGCCGGCTCCGCTCCAATATCTTGCGCCGTTCACCGGCTGCACGATCGGCGAGTGGTTCCGCGACAATGGCATGCACGCTCTGATCATTTATGATGACCTCTCCAAGCAGGCCGTCTCCTATCGTCAGATGTCCCTGCTTCTGCGCCGCCCGCCGGGCCGCGAAGCCTATCCGGGCGACGTCTTCTATCTTCACTCGCGCCTCCTCGAACGCGCGGCCAAGCTCAATGAAGAGCACGGTTCAGGGTCTTTGACGGCGCTGCCGATCATTGAAACACAGGCCAATGACGTGTCGGCCTATATCCCGACGAACGTCATCTCGATTACGGACGGTCAGATCTTCCTTGAAACCGACCTCTTCTATCAGGGTATCCGCCCGGCCGTGAACGTTGGTCTGTCGGTGTCGCGCGTTGGTTCTGCTGCGCAGACCAAGGCGATGAAGAAGGTCGCCGGTTCGATGAAGGGGGAGCTTGCCCAGTACCGCGAAATGGCGGCCTTTGCGAAGTTCGGCTCTGACCTCGACGCAGCCACCCAGCGCCTGCTGAAGCGCGGCGAGCGCCTGACCGAGCTTCTGAAACAGCCGCAATTCTCGCCGCTGCAGATGGAAGAACAGGTTGTCGTGATCTATGCCGGCACGCGTGGCTATATTGACCAGGTGCCTGTGCGCGACGTGACCCGCTATGAGAAAGAGCTTCTGGCTCATCTGCGCGGCGCCAAGAAGGACCTTCTGGCCAAGATCCGCAAGGAAAAGGCGCTGACTGACGAGATCGAGTCCGAGATCAAATCGACCCTTGAAGATTTCACCAAGGCTTTCGCCTAAGACGTCACGCCGAGCAGGAGCTGAGCAATGCCCAGCCTTAAGGATCTGAAAAACCGGATCTCCAGCGTGAAATCCACGCGGAAGATCACCAAGGCCATGCAGATGGTGGCGGCCGCCAAGCTGAAGCGTGCGCAGGAAGCCGCTGCAGCCTCTCGCCCCTATGCCCAGCGCATGGCGAGCGTGGTCGCCAATCTCGCCGGCTCGATGGGCGAAGGCTCAAGCGGGCCGAAACTCCTGTCCGGTACGGGCAGCGAGCAGACCCATCTCGTCATCGTCATGACCTCCGAGCGCGGCCTTGCCGGCGGCTTCAACACCTATGTCGTGAAAGAAGCCCGCCGCCTCATCCAGGAGCTCGCCGGTGACGGCAAGACGGTCAAGATCATGACCGTTGGCAAGAAAGGCCGCGAGCAGCTCAAACGCGACTATGCCGACCTCTTTATCGGCCATGTCGACCTGTCTGACGTCCGCGGCAATGATTATACTGATGCAGGCATCGGTCTCGGTCACAACATCACAACCCGTTTTGATGATGGCGAGTTCGATGTCGCGACGCTGGTCTACAGCCAGTTCAAGAACGTCCTCTCCCAGGTGCCCGTCTCCCAGCAGCTGATCCCGGCCAAGGCGCCCGAAGATGCCGAGACGATCGACCTGCAGGGCGCGATCTACGAATATGAGCCCTCGCAGGAAGAGATCCTCGAGGCGCTGCTGCCGCGCTACATCAACACGCAGATCATCTCTGCCATGCTGGAAAGCGGCGCCGGCGAACAGGCGGCCCGCATGACGGCGATGGACAATGCGACCCGCAATGCCGGCGACATGATCGATGACCTGTCGCTGCAATATAACCGGGCGCGCCAGGCGCAGATCACCAAGGAGCTGATCGAAATCATCTCCGGTGCGGAGGCCCTCTGACAATGTCGACGCGGCCGAAATACATTACGAACTGGACCTATACCTCTCTCATGCCCGAGACGAAGGAAAAGAAGGTCAAGGTTCAGGTCGGCACGGAAACGGTCGAGAAGAAATCACTTCTCGGTGGCTCCAAAGCGATCGAACAACCGCAATACGAGACGCGCACCGAAAAGGTAGAAACCGGCAACCACATCAATACAATGTCAGACATTGGTGACTTGGCTGACAGGCTTGAAAATATGTGCAACACAATGCACGCGGACGGCTATGACGTTATCTCCGTCATCCCCGTCCAGTTTGGCAACTTCAACACGCACGCCGACAAATCCTCCATGCAGCAGGGCCATAGCTATGGGTTTGGCTGGGGTTACGGATTTGGTCTGACCCGCGGCGTTATTGTTACCGGCAAGGATAGGGCCGAGTCATGAATTTCTGGATTTACGAAAACTTCGGCAACAAGCGCGCGCGCATCCACACGGGCGATTGCCGCTATTGCAATCACGGCAAGGGCGTTGGCGGCGACCAGACGAATGATGACGACAAGTGGCATGGCCCCTTCGACACGTTCGCTGCAGCCGACAAGAAGGCCGCTTCGCTGAAACAGAAAGACACCCGCGCCTGCGGCGTCTGCAAGCCTGCTGAAGCCGAAAAGAAGAGCGGCGTGTCGATTTCCGACGTTGCGCCCGCCATCGCAGCCGCCTCTGCCCCAGAATCTGCCCCTAAGCCGGCGGCCAAATCAAAGCCGGCCCCCAAGCCCAAGCCAACACCTACACCCGCTCCCAAGGAGACGCCTCGCATGAGCAGCAAGACCGCAACTGGCAAGATCGCCCAGGTCATCGGTGCCGTTGTCGACGTCGAGTTCGACGGCCACCTGCCTGATATTCTGAACGCGCTTGAAACCGACAATAATGGCAACCGCCTTGTCCTCGAGGTCGCCCAGCACCTCGGCGAGAACACGGTCCGCACCATCGCCATGGACTCCACCGAAGGCCTCGTTCGCGGCCACCCCGTGACTGACCTTGGCGAGCCGATCATGGTTCCCGTTGGCCCTGAAACGCTCGGCCGCATCATGAACGTCATCGGTGAGCCGATCGACGAGCGCGGCCCGGTGAAGACCAAGCAGCTTGCTCCGATCCACGCCCCGGCCCCTGAATTCGTCGATCAGTCGACCGAAGCAGAAATCCTCGTCACCGGTATCAAGGTCATCGACCTGCTCTGCCCTTACGCCAAAGGCGGCAAGATCGGCCTGTTCGGCGGCGCCGGTGTTGGCAAGACGGTTCTCATCCAGGAACTGATCAACAACATCGCGAAACTGTTCGGCGGCTATTCCGTGTTCGCAGGCGTCGGTGAACGCACCCGCGAAGGCAACGATCTCTATTACGAGATGATCGAGTCCAACGTGATCGATCTTGATGGCGACAGCCGCGTGACGCTGGTCTACGGCCAGATGAACGAGCCTCCGGGCGCCCGTGCCCGCGTTGCCCTGACCGGCCTCGCACAAGCCGAATATTTCCGCGACAAGGAAGGCAAGGACGTTCTGTTCTTCGTCGACAATATCTTCCGCTTCACGCAAGCCGGCTCAGAAGTGTCAGCCCTTCTCGGCCGTATTCCGTCCGCTGTGGGCTACCAGCCGACACTGGCCACCGAAATGGGTCAGCTGCAGGAGCGGATTACCTCGACAAACAAGGGGTCGATTACCTCGATCCAGGCCGTCTACGTTCCCGCAGATGACCTGACCGACCCGGCGCCAGCGACCTCCTTCGCCCACCTTGATGCGACCACGACGCTCAACCGCGCCATTTCCGAGAAGGGTATCTACCCGGCCGTCGACCCGCTCGACTCCTCCTCACGGATTCTCGATCCGCGTATCGTCGGTGAAGACCATTATGAAGTGGCCCGCGGCGTGCAGGAAATCCTGCAGCGCTACAAGGAACTTCAGGACATTATCGCCATTCTCGGCATGGACGAGCTGTCGGAAGAGGACAAGCTGGTCGTGGCGCGCGCCCGGAAAGTGGAACGCTTCCTGTCGCAGCCATTCGACGTGGCCGAAGTCTTCACCGGCTCGCCTGGTGAGCAGGTCAAGCTTGAAGACACGATCAAGGACTTCAAGGGCCTTATTTCCGGCGAGTATGATCACCTGCCAGAGCAGGCTTTCTACATGGTCGGCAACATGGAACAGGCCATCAAGAAGGCCGAAAAGATGATGGAAGACGCGTAGGCGTTTTTCAAACCGACAGGTCCTCGCCCTTGTACAGGTTCAGGGTGAGGACCTTTAACGGATCGGGCCAATCTTGGCCTCATCCTGAGCCTGTCCAAGGATGAAGATACTGGATCACCGCTGATGGCCGAAAAACTTCACTTCTCACTCGTCTCGCCCGCCAGGGAGCTGTTCTCCGGCGAGGTGGACCATGTCATCGCGCCCGGCAGCGAAGGCGAGTTCGGCGTGCTGGTGAACCATGCGCCCTTCATGACGACGCTGAAGAACGGCGTTGTCCGCGTGCTCGAAGGCGACACGGTGAAGATGCGCCTGTTCGTGCGCGGCGGCTTTGCCGATGTTACGCCGGCTGGCCTCACCATCCTCGCCGAAGAAGCTGTCGATCTCTCCAATGTCGACGCTGCCACGGTCAATGAGGATCTCGAGGCGGCCAAGGCGAAGCTGCTGTCGGAAGGCAAGGACGGCCCGCACCATGGCGCGCTCGAAGCCCAGGTCGATTATCTGTCCGACCTCAAGGCTGCCATCGTCCACTAGGGGCCGCTCAGGCCGCCCAAAACCAGCACGGCAAGATTACGCCAAGGGCCGTGTGGTACGCCGCGCAGGCTCACCCTCTCTATTTCAATTGTAACATCACCAGAAGCGTTGTTATAATTGTGTCAAAGGAAGGTTCTCATGATGAAACGACTGATCTGTGCTGGCGGTATCGCACTTCTGGCCACCGCCTGTATCTCGCCGGAAGACCGTCTCACCTACAAGGACGGCGCCATGGTGACACGCGGTGAGATCGTTCAGGCCTTCTCCGACGCGGTGATCAGTCACTGCCTGATTGCCATGCATACCGGCAAGGAGTTCAAGGAGTTCGAGGTCAAAGGCGTAACGCCGATCCGAGCCCTTGCAGAGAACAAGATCTCCCTATTTGGCACCGAGAGCCCGCAGGTCTGGCAGATGGTCGAAGCCATGGTGCAGGTTCAGTACACGCCGGGCGAATCCTGCGAGGTCAGAGCCGTTAGCGCCCCTGTTGAGCCGACGCTCAACGTCGTCGGCAGGAGCGTGCTTCAGTCAGACTACCGCTACAGCGAAGAAGACACCGGCTTCCCGCAGGACAGCGTTTCGATGAAACGCGTGCTCGTCGCCGGTGCTGGCGGGGAGGCCTATACGGTCTATCTTTCGGGGACGGAGCCGGGCGTGGAAGGCAATCCGGAAACCTATGCCAAGCTGAAAGCCCGCGTGGTCAAGGGCGCGCAGGCGAGCTAGCCAGCCCTCAGGCGAACACAGCAATTGTCTGCCGGCCGATCATGATCGGGTCGCCGGTGCGGTTCCACATGCGCATGGACTGGCTGGAATAGCCGTCCTTGGTGGCCTGCGCCTCATGATGCGCGAGGAACCAGCCTTCAGTCGTGGTGATCTGGTCGGTAAGGAACTCCGCCATCCACGTCATCGAGCTGACCGGGCCGGGCTGAGACATCATCGACATCGCGGCAGGCGGCGGCGCATCGCCCAGCGCCAGAAGCGTCGTCGGGTTCCAGACGGCCGCCTCGTCCTTGTGACGCATCCAGAGGGTCATCTTGCCCTCCTTGGCGCCGCTCATTGGCGGTTGTCCCGCGGCAAGACGGATATTGAAATTATTCGCAAAATTCGGCCGCCGGTCCCCGAAAAAGGAGGGGCACTGGTCAGGCGGCGCCACATCAGGCCATTCGCGCGAGCGCTGGTCGAGATGCGATTCGCGCTTCGTCCCGAAGGTGAAGATACAGCGCGCCATGATCCCGTCTTCGCTGACAAGATCGGTGTTCACAAAGGCTGAGGACCTGCCCCGGCGCAGCACGGTCGGCGAGATCACAATATCCCCGCCAACCGGGCCGATAAAGGCGACCTGCACGGCGCGCACCGGCATGTCGGTCACGAGCTCCAGTGCCGATTCAAGGCAAAGCGCCGCCGTCAGTCCGCCATAGGTCGTGCGGCCCTGCATCCAGTCTTCGGGAATTGTCGTCTCAATACGCCCAGCTGTGCCGCGCTTAAGCCCGGCCATCAGCTCGCTGTACCGGGCCACTTTAGTGCTGGCTTTCCGGCGTCGTCACTTTCAGTCCGTCCAGCTCGTCAGACACGGTGATCTGGCAGGACAGGCGCGAATTGGTTTGAACATTCTCTGCAAAGTCCAGCATCGACTGTTCCATGTCCTCCGGCTGGCCGACCTTGTCCATGAAGGCTTCGTCGACATAGACATGGCAGGTTGCGCAGGCGCAGGCGCCGCCACAATCGGCGTCGATGCCAGGGACCGAATTCTTGATCGCGGTTTCCATCACGGTCTCGCCATTCTTGGCTTCGATCGGGCGCTCGGTGCCATCATGGTCGACATAGGTAATCTTCGGCATATGTAAGTCTCCTCAGGCGGCCACGGCCGCAATCTCTTTCATGCTGACGGATGTATCACTCAATTGCTCCGGCGCAATGACTGCGCCAGTCATGATCAGTTTTTTCGATGCCAGGAATTCCGGCGGGCTGTTGATCGCATCGACGGCGATCAGGCGGCCATTCTTCAGATAGAAGGCCGCGAATTTCTTTGCATCCTGGTCGCCGCGCAGGACGACCTGGTCATAGCCCTGCGACAGGCCGGCGATCTGCAGCTTCACATCATACTGGTCCGACCAGAACCACGGGCAATCCACGTTCGGGCGCGTCTTGCCCATGATCGCAGCGGCGGCAAGTTTGCCCTGCTCGATCGCGTTATGAACGCTTTCGAGCCGGCCCGTTCGCGCATAATGGCTGAGCGGGCGCACGG
>NZ_JBARZC010000605.1:0-3346 GCF_049649345.1 Henriciella sp.
CGCGTCGGGGCAACGGCGTCGTAAAGCGCGGCTGTCGCTGTCGTCGGTCGCAGCGATGAACTGGCGTCGCGCTGGCTTTGCTGCAGGCTGGCGATGGCGGTTGAGACATTGCCATTTGCGGATGGCACGAAGCTTGTCACAATCGCCTGGGTGCGTGAGCGCAGCTCTGTTGCCTCTCTTTCCAGGGCGGATGTCTCCATCCAGACCGTACCCATCCACAGCACAATTGCGAGCCCTGCCATGGCGCCAACCATGCGCCAGCGCTCGATCCCCTTGAGCTCAAGCGAGCGCTTGACCCCGAAATCGCCCTGACGAAGCGAGATGTGAGCCGATGGCGTTTTCTCCGTATACCACTCGGCCAGCTTGGGCAGCAGGTGCTGATCCGGGTCGAAACCCTGATCGGTCGAGGACTGTCCCAGCCGGAGCGCCAGATTTTCTCCGTGTACCGCATCAAGGCTGTCAGCCGCGACAGACTTGATAAAGTCATCAGGCACATCACTGTCGCAGGCATAGGTGTGCTCGCCCTGTCTGAACAGGATCTCGCGGCCTGCATCGACCGCAATATTGCCAGCAGGGAGCAGCTCATGAGACGCAACCAGGTCCGCTTCGGGCAGGCCGTGACGCTGTAGAAGACCGGTCCATGCCCGCATGTCCTGAAGAGATGCAATCTGGAAAATGCGCGCACCCGTCTCGCCTGCCGGGCCGAGCGCAACATGGAGCTGCTCGACAGGCTGGGCGAGGTCGTCCTCGACAGCAAACAGCGCGGTGCGCCTCGCCTCTGCAGGCTTACGCGTGAGGATGTCGGCCTTGAAGCTCGTCACGCCGGTGCCCGGAACGAAGGCGACCGCAGACTCGCCGCGGCCAAACCGGCCAGCCGGGCGCTCATCGTCGACTACCCAATCGCCGCCTGAGCGCCAGGCGAAAAGCGGCGTCTCATCCGGGTTGGCCGGCAGGAGAATGAAAAGATCGGCCAAGATTATCCTTTTCGCTCCCTGTAGATCTGCTTCACAGGCGCAGCGCCCTCAATCTCGTAGATAAAGTCCAATACACGCCTCGTGCCGCGATACTCAATTGCTGCGCGCACACTTATATATCTCGACGTCAGAGAGATGCGCCTTTCGCGGCGCAATTCAGGTGAGATTTCCGCGATTTCAGGCAGGGCGAAAAAGTCTTCCGTCGTTGCCCATCCGCCGGGCGGGCGCTGAAACAGCACGTCGCGCGCGCGGGCCTCGTCGAGCGCGCCCGAAAAGGCAATCGACAGGAGCGGCGCCTCCGCCTCGGTCAGCGTATTGATATTGAGCGCGTGCTGGGCGTCTTCGGGATAGGCGCAGATCATCGGCTCGAGCGCCTCAAGCAGATCGGCCGACATGTAGCGAACTGAAAGGAGTTCGGACACGTCCTGTAGCGGCTGTCCGCTTGTGCGGTAATTGAGCCCCGGGCTCATATAGAAACTGTCTTCGGCGCCGCTGAGGCCCGGTGACTGATCGCGGTCGATCCAGTCTGTGATGCTGGCGACGAGGCTTTCGGAACGGGTAACGTCGCCAGCGACGGCAGAGATCAGAGCGCGAAGATCATCAGAGGGTGATTGCTCTGAACCAGCCCTCGCTCCGCCAGAGGCCCCCCGCTGGCGGGCAGCGCTCTGGCCGCGCACGGCGTTGATGTTGAGACAGTTGCTCGCATCGGTCACGACAATGGTGATGAGGCCGCCCTCGGCCTGGAATGCCATCGGCTCGCCGAGCCCTTCCATGCCAGCGACCAACCGGCCTTCGAGCGGCGTGACCACATCACCGAGAATGAGGCTGGCATAGTCTCCGGCAGAATGGGCGAGCCAGTCTGCCTGCGCGCTCGCATCGAGCGATTTTGCCCTGTTGGTGCTGGAGAGAACGGCCGCCGAGAGACCGACCGCAACAGCCGACATGGCCGCGACAATCATCAGTGTCGTGACGAGTGCAACACCCCTTTCGTTTTCACGGCCCCGGTGCATCATGACGGCATGCCTCCGACAAGACTGCTGATCGTCAGTGCACGACCATCCCGCAATACAATCTGCAGGTCGACAAGGTCCGGCAGAACATCTGCAGGAGGCGTGGTGGCACCTTCCCAATAGGCGGACGGCACGCCGTCGAGCCAGAATGTGAGCTCCACCGCCTCGACATCGCTAAGCAGGACGCGCCTGGCGATCGTCGTACTGGGGGAAGGATCTGGCCGCAGATAGGCCTCACGGACAAGCTCGCCCTCTTCGGTGACGATATATCTGACCGTCTGAAGACCGCTGCGCGCGATTGCCCTGTCCGGATTGATCCAGCCATTGCGCACGAAGCGGACCAGGGAGTCCGTCTGGTTCGTTTCGCCGCCGACAAGCGTCAGCGGTTCGCCCAGCCCGTCGAGGGGGACTGAGCCACGCGGCACGATGGATTCAAGATCGTCGCGGATGAAGGCTTGGGCGATATCGAGCTCGCGGATGACGGCTTCGCGGTCGCGCACCTGCTTTCCTGCCTCCGTCGCCCGGAGAAGCAGACTGCCGCCGGCAACCGCCAGAATGGACAGGATGAAAAGCGCGACCAGCGTCTCTGTCAGCGTGAAGCCTGCATTGGTGGGGGGGCGCGTGCGTGGCGTCATGGCTCCACCGCCCTCAGCGTGACGAGCCGTGCCTGCACCTGCTCCTGCCCGGACCGTCGCACCTGGACTTCAAGCCGCAGGAGATCCTCGCGGTCGGTCGGCATTACGGTCAGCGTCCAGTCATAGGCGCGGCCAAGCTGCTCTTCGCGGCCATTGGATTGCCCGATCTCGAGCGCCACCGGATCGGCAATCGTCCGTGAGAGGACGTTCTCGGCCGTCGTGCGGGCCAGAAGCCGGGACTCCAGGCGGCCGGTGTTGACCAGCGCGTCCGAGGCAAGCTGCATCAGCGGCACCGCGGCAAGCGACAAGACACCGAGCGCGGCAATCGTCTCGACAAGGCTGAACCCTCTGTCCTGTTTTCTCGCCCGATCAGGTCGCATCAGCCTGCTCCAGCCTGCCATCTTCGGTCAGGCGCAGCGCGAATGTAAGCGGGCCCGTATGCAGATCGAGGCGAACCGGCTCCGTCACGCCGAGAGGGTTGAAAACGATAACAGAGGGCGCGTCTTCGCTGCGGCGCTCGCCGCGCTCTCGGACAATTTCAAGTTCGGCATTGCGGGGCAGGCTGAACCCCGTACGGGCAACAGGTTGCCATTCGGCGCCCGTCCAGTTGACAACATCGAGCCGGTCTCCATTGATGGCGATGCCGAGCACCTCGCCTGTCATGATGGAGCGGTCACGGATCGCATCGATCGTGCCCTGGACGTCGCTCAGGGCCCGCTCATACGGG
>NZ_JBARZC010000606.1:0-2657 GCF_049649345.1 Henriciella sp.
GATATCGCGCGCTCGGCAGAGCTGGAACACTTTGCCCTCTGGGCTCAGACGATGGGCGCTGAACATGCCCTCGTTTCCGAACCAACCTCGGGGACCGCAGAGGTCCTGCGTCAACTTCTCAGGACCGAGAGCCGCAAGCTGAGCATCGTCTTCCGACTTTCCGCCGAGGCCGCTCTGGCTTGTCATGCGCCCGAAGGGAACGGAGACGAGCGCTTCCAGGCAGCCAATTTTCTAAAGGAAGTCCAAAAGATCGACCTGCCTGCGGTCGAGTTGCGCCTTCTTGAACATCTTGCCCGGACACTTGCCGACAAGTCTGAAGATTGGGCCGCGGCAGCGGACGCAATTCGCGCTCGGGAAAGGTATGCAACTTGTAACTTCTCGGACAGCGAAGTCAGTGACTTGATGTGCGCAGTCTCATTGGAGTGAAAAATAGAGCAGCCATGACCCAAGCTGACCCGGCCATGCCTCGAACCGAACTGGAAAAAATGCAAGCCGGAGAATGGTATTGCTGCCTCGATGACGAGCTCGAGGCGCGCCGCATGGCCGCGCGGCGGGCCGTCCATGAGCACCGTGTCCTCGATCCGGACGATCGTGGG
Organism: Henriciella sp.; assembly: GCF_049649345.1. Classification (GTDB taxonomy): domain Bacteria; phylum Pseudomonadota; class Alphaproteobacteria; order Caulobacterales; family Hyphomonadaceae; genus Henriciella. The sequence goes on from NZ_JBARZC010000606.1 coordinate 597, forward strand.
TCTATCGGGCCGCTACTCGCTGCGCTCATCGGTGAAGTCGGCGCACAGGTCTACATCGAGGCCCCGTTTCATTGCGCCTACGGCTTCAACATCACGATGGGCGACGATGTCTATATAAACAGCGGCTGCACGATCCTAGATAGCGGTCACGTGACGATCGGTGCCCGGTCTCTGCTAGGCCCGGCTGTACATATCTATTGCGCAGAGCATCACAAGGATTCCGTTCTGCGCGCACGGGGTCAAGAGATTGCCCGCCCTGTCGAGATCGGATGCGATGTCTGGATTGGAGGTGCCGCAATCATTCTTCCCGGTGTGACAATCGGAGACGGGGCGATTATCGGTGCGGGCAGCGTCGTGACCCGAAGTGTCCCCTCGGGAAGCATCGTGGCTGGCAATCCAGCCAAAGCTATCCCCGTGCTTCCGGGATGAGACTCCTGACCTATTCGAAGTCTATCGCTACTCAATTGAGAGATCCTAGTGGTGCTGACAAGCCAAAACTCGACTTTTTGGTTGCTTGTCGCGATATCAATGCGCTTAAGACTGAAATTTATCTATTTAAAGCAATAGTTTAAATTATATGGAGGCGAGTACCGGAATCGAACCGGTCTAGACGAATTTGCGATCCGGAAAAATTCGTTGATTTCAAAGGGAAAAATTGTAAACGGACTTGTTTCGTTCAGGGTCAGTTTTCAATAGGTTGCGAGGCCCAAGTAAACGGTTTTTCACAGTCTCGCGCTCTGGCGAAAAGGCAAAGAAAAACCGCTGAGGGGGCGGCCACCCACCTCAACGGCATAGAAGAATATTTCCATCCCAATACCTACGGCATTTCCGGTCTGACCTCAACCCAGTTGGCGGTGAGATCATGAGCTGGCGCATTACAAATGAATGCGCCGAGCGCCGCTTTGGCAGCGCCGCGCGCAAGCAGATCATCATGTTCTTGGCCGACAAGGCGAGCGATGACGGCTCTGGCATTTGGTGCTCCAAGGGGACGATCCAGCGGCATACTGAACTCAGCGAGAGCACTGTGAAGCGCACCATCATCGACTTCCTGCGCGAAGGCATTCTGATTGAGACTGGGCGGCGGCACTGCAAGAATGGCTACACCGTCATTTACCGGATTGTGTTGGAGCGCGTGGCTGCGCTCGAACCCACGGCTGAGCCTGATATTGAGACGGGGGTCACTGTGAACCCCGTCCAGCCTGAACCCGGTACGGGGTCCACGGTGAACGGGGTACGGGTTCACGGTGGACCCCAAACCATCCTAAAACCATCCATAAACCATCTACGCGCAGGCGCGTGGCGGCGGCGGAAGTTGAAGATCTTGAAGCTGAGAAGATCTTGGCAGCCTATCCCGAAGACAGGATCCGAGACCGGCGAACTAGTCTGCGCCTGATCGCAGCGGCCGTGAAAGCCGGGATAGAGCCCGATGACCTGATTCAGGCGGTCAAAGCCTATGCGAAGGAAAGCGAGGGCTATACGCGCAGCAAGGTTTGTTTCTCGGACAACTGGTTCAAGATGCGCCGATGGGAAAAGGGGCTTGCCCAGGTACAGGCGGACCGCGAGAAGGCGCGAGAGGCCGAAGCCAAGGGGCGCGCCAGCCTCGCCGAGTGGATCCACGAGCGCCATCCCCTGTGCCGCCATATCACCAACCGGCAGATCGAGGACTTGATCGCGTCAAAGCTGATGACGCTCGAACAGGTTCGCTCTGCGGGGCTGCACGTTTGATGGTACGATCATTTCTTTCTGCCTGAAAATCAGTTTTGTGACTGTACTCCCGATTTCCTCACGGATGGGGGCGGCTTCGATTATCTCGTCCTCATGTTTGGCGACATTCAGTTGCGAGGCGGAAAATGGATCAACGAAAGGAAAAGAAAATGGCAAGCCCACGCCCTACGAACGGCCCGTCAACAACCGGAAACAAATCTGGTTCTGGCCGCGGAAACAACCCGCCTAAGGGAAAATAAGGAGCCTGTAGTCAGCCGTGCGCAGCATGCGCAAAGGTTGCTGCAAAAGGCTCGGCTATGACAACAGTTGAAAGAAATGATTGGGATGGTGGTTGCA
>NZ_JBARZC010000607.1:0-4217 GCF_049649345.1 Henriciella sp.
GTTTATCGCAATGAACAAGGCAAAGCTACAAATTGAAGGTCTCTCTATGGATGAGCTCATTTCGTTGCGTGACGAAATACAGAGCCGTATCCAAGCCGCAGCTGAAAAGGAGATGAAAGAACTTGAAGCAAGACTAGAGGAACTACGCCCTCTCGCTGAGTCAAAAGGCAACGCATCAAGTTCGACCAAGGAACGCCGCACCAAGGTCAAGCCAAAGTTCAAAGACCCAAAGACGGGCAACACTTGGTCTGGTCGCGGGTTAACACCGGTGTGGCTTCGAGAGTACGAAGCACGTGGCCAATCTCGGGAAGAGTTTGCGATCCGTTAGTTCGAGATTGAGGGCTCAGGTTCGGTTCACCCTTTTCAATAGGTAGATCGGCTTCAGAGACCTTCAGCCTTTAGCAGAGCATCGGATTCGCCCAAGAGCACGGCAAGAATGGTAGCGACGCGGCCGCTCATACCTCAACCAGCCATAGAATGTCCCGCCATGTCTGTTGCAGACGCGCGCTAACCAAACCAATTCCATAAGAAAGGCCGCACCGGGACGAGACCCGGTGCGGCCAGTTTGAGGCATGATTTGCCTGCTAGTCGCGGGCGTTCCAGAGGATGACGTGCCGGCCTTTCTTGCCCTTGACCGGGGCAAGGTTCGCGAAGATCCGGCGCGGGCCGATCTGCGGGTCGGCGAGGGTGACCGAGAGATAGTCGCGTCCCGATGCCTTCGACTTGCGCATCCAGCCACCGCCGATTTCGGTCGAGGTCTCACCGGCATAGATGCGGTAGTCCGGATGACCGTCTTCGGTCTTTTCCGCATTCTTCTCGATGCGGATCGCGGCAGAGAGGTTCATCATTGCGAGGGTGCCTTCAAAACCGGACTTGGTCTCGCTGACATATCCGAGTGCGTTTGCCATGGGGGTCTCCTTTTCGTTCCTTGGCTAAGTCTCCGGGGACCCCTTGTCCCCGTCGACGCCGGACCGCCCGGACGGGCTGAGCTGGCCCTGAACCGCTCGCGGGCGTAGCGAAGCGGAGCACCGGACGGGCGAGGAATTTTGCTGCGCGAGGAAGGCGTGAAGCGCCGGGGAAAATTCTTCGTCCGTCCGGTTCCAGGGCCGGGTCAGTTCGTCCAGGTTATAAAGGCAAAGACGGGAGCAAGGGGGCCGAGGCACGCTTCAGGAACGTCAAATCGGACCGCCCGCAAACGCCCTGAAGGTGTCCATCGAGAGCTCAAGACGCGCGATTTTTCCGAAGGCATTTTCTGCAATCGCCCAGGTATCACAGCTGCCAACTTCGCGTCCCGGAATGCGCGAAGCCACCCGGTCACATGTACCGGGCGGCCCCTTTTGCTCGCTGAACAGGAGACGCTTGTTCAGGCAGCGTCCTGTTGCGGTTCAGGCGTCTCATCGGAAGCGTTTTCCGCCTCCGCTTCGAACAGTCCTGCAATGCGTCTCCAAGCATCGGCAGGCGGTGACCCGGCCCCTTCGACAAGGCGGGTCGGAGGCACCTGCATCCAGCCCGGGCGCCAGTCTGGGTTGGCCTCGCAGCCCTCACCCGCGATCCGGTTTGCCAGCACCTGCTTCTGCACCTTGCCGGTATCTTTCCGGCAGGAGTCTGCGAGGGACGTCGTCGCAATATCAGCGATCATCGCATTGATGGCACGCTTGTCTTTGGCGAGCTCGAAAAAGGTCTCGTCCGGTGTCCAGGCCGCCGACAGGTCAGCGCCGCAGACATGCAGGACCGCTTCGACAATGCCATTCCCGGCCTCGAGCGTGCGGGCCATCACCATCGCAAGCATCTGCAACACTTCTTCATCCGACATGGCGAGCAGCGCAGAGAAAAGTTCGCACAAGCGGTAGTCATCGCCATTCCGGCGAAGGGCTGGATTGACGTTTAGCGCCTTGAACAGGGCGTCAGCCTGAGCCAGCCTTTCGGTGAGTGCTGCCACAGATGTCGAGCCTTTGACGCTCGCCTGCGTCTCATCCTTCCGGGTGCGAAGCTCGTGAGGACGCACGTCCCAGAGCGCGCTCCCCGCCATGGCATGCGCCACCATCAGGCGAAGCGCAATCGCGGGCGAAGTAGCAAGACTCGCTTGGGCGGCGGCGTGACGGTGGAGCAGGATATACTCCGCGAGCGGGCCGGACATTTCAGGGCGGACCGCTGCGGGAACGGCATCGGTATCTCCCTTGGAAGACGCCTGCCGCTTGCGCGCTTCGGCGGAGGTCAGCTGTCCTTCATGGAACTGGACCGTGCCGTCATGTCGGACTTCGATGAAGACCTTCCCGCCATCTTCCATGGCGCACTGGACATGGTCCCAGCGATGGAAGTACGCCCCGCGCTCAAGGCAGATGACATCGCTCCAGCCGTCGGCCTTGTAGGCCTCGACCCGCTCGGCAATCGCGGCGGATTGTGCCTGCCAGAACTGATCCGCATCCGCAAAGACGCCATGCTCGCCAAAGAGGTCGGCAGTGACCTGTCCCTCATAGGTGTCGAGATCGAACAAGGCCTTGTCGGTGGTGATCGTGGTCCCGCCTGTGATCCAGGCCTTGCAAGACCGGCCCATCGGGGCGCGTTCGGTACCACTCTCGAAGAGACGAAGCCACTCGGCTTGCTGGTCGGGCGTAGCAAGCGTCAGCGCGCGGATTGTTTCGCGGTCCAGCTCGTCCTCGGCGTAGAGCTGGCGGATCGGCTCGGCGAGCGAAGCAAGCGCCAGCACACGCCGCACCAGAAGCGCGGTCACCCCGAAGAACGTGGCGATATCTTCAATCGCCCTGCCTTCCTCATGCAGGCGTTTGAACGCTTCATACTGCTCCATTTCTGTTGCTGGCAGGCGTCCGACATTTTCGATGACGGAGGCCGCAATCGCGGAGGCAGCATCCGTCTCGGTCATGATCGCGCATGGGACCAGCGGCACCTCGCCTGTCTCCTTCGCAATCTCCTTGAGCGCGAAGAAGCGGCGGCGTCCGGCGATGACCCCATAATATTTGCCTTCGCGGCGGACCAACAGGGTCTGTCGCAATCCGCTCTCGCGGATCGATGGCAAGATGTCGGATACGTCCGGTTTCTTTCGTCCATGACGCATATTGAGTTTTGAAATCCGAAGCTCGTCCAGCGGGATGTGTTTAAGGTCGGGCTGTGCCATGGGGGTCTCCTTTTCTGGCGGGTAAAGCGAGAGACCCAGCGCCCATGCCGGGCCTCTCCAGTTGATCTTGGTGAAGGGAAAGCCGTCCGCGTCCCGGCTCGGCTCAGGGTCGGTCTCGCCCCAGTCATAGTCGCGGATCGTGATCAGGGGCGCGCGGCCCTCGAGCCAGATTTCGGCGACCTGGGCCTCGGCAATGACCAGCGTCATGCGAGGAGGTGGGCCAAGCAATTCAGTGAGAGAGCGGGCCGCGCTCATCTCGTGGCCCAGCCGGTCACGGTCTCGGCGAGCCGCGAGGCAGCGGCCTTGGCCGCATCCAGCGCCTCCGCCAAAAGCTCGTTCGCAACCGTGGTGAGATAACTATTGTCCGTGTCGGGATAGTTGCAATCGACGCCCCAGAGGCTGGCGGCATGACGGTCCAATTCAATGCCGTCGCGCTCGACCGAAAGCACGATCCCGCAATAGAACCACTCGCTCTTGCGCCATGCTTCCATGACGGCTTCGGCCTTGACCTGCGCCTCGGCGAAGCGCTGGCGGAAACCATTGCCGGGTCCGATAAATCCCGGCGCGTCCTTGCAGAGCGAGGGCCAGAACCCATCCTGCCGCTGGTCTGGCGCATCGGGGCTGTCATCGGCAACAATCTGGGCGGTGATGGTGAAGCCCTCGGCCTCGCAGCTGATCGTATCGCCTTCGCAGGCGTAGGTGTTGAAGTGCTGGGTGAAGGTCATGGCGCTCACCGCGTCCAGAAGACGTGAACGTCTTCGAACCCAGTCTCGAACACCATGATGTCGCCACTGAGTTCCATGTCTCGGGCGAGCGCGTCCCAATCGATATAGTATTCAAGGGCTGCGGCGATTTCGGTTCCGGTATCGCGGTGGAGGGTCTCGGCGAAGTCTGCCCGGCTCGAATAGCAGCCTGCGTAATCGTCGAAGGCCGCCTCGGCCTGCCCAAGGTCATCGCCAAAATGGCGATGGACCAGCGCGCCAAGCTTTCCATGTTCGGCGATGAAGTCGGCCAGATTGCAGACCGTCTTGAAGCTCGCATATTCCGACAGGTGCGCGCCTTCGAAGCCTTCATAGTCATGGAT
>NZ_JBARZC010000608.1:0-8618 GCF_049649345.1 Henriciella sp.
GGCGATACCGATACGACGCGCACGCGCTGTTATTCCGGCAAGCCGATGCGCTGCCGCACCAATGAGTACATCAATGACTGGGAAAGCCGGCCCGAAGATATCCAGCCCTTCCCGCAACAGGCGATCCACTCGACCCGGACCGGCGTCATCGGCGGCATTGGCGGGATTACCGATGAGGCCAAACTCGACGAAGACACGTCCTGCTTTGCGATGGGCCAGTCAGCGGGCGGCGTGAAATCTGTTGAGCCCGTTGCGGCCATTGTCGAGCGGATCATCAAGGAAGCCGAAGAGAGCATCAAACGCAGCCACGGCTTCCTCACCACGGCGATCGCCTGAGGCGGGTTACGCAACAGGCGCTTGAAGCATTCTCTGCGAGCGCCGAGACATGGCGCAGATCATAGTCTTGTCAAATAAATCCTTCCTCTGCGCGCCGGGGAGCGCCAGACCAGAGCAAGTATTGTCGAAGCCTACCGGCTTTGGCCTCAGAGAGCTATTCTGACCATTTCTACTATAAAGCACGCGCTATATATAACTATTCACCTCTCAGAATTCCCCATCTGGCCTTGCGAGGCGTGGGAGCCCCTTCAGTATACTGTTTTTTATCGTCATTTTTCGAACGCCTGGTGCGTACGGCCAAATTTTTAGAAATTTTGAATTTTGAGTTAGATTTTCGCAAACGTCTTCCAATCACGCCTAGGTTGCCCGGGAGGAAACAGGCCCGGCGAAGGAATGTAAGGAAACGCAATGCGCAATAATCAGTACAAAGCTCCCACTCTAATGGCATCCACCCTATTCATTCTTGGGATTTCGGCATGCAGCTCGAACGGACACCACAGAATGGCCAGCGTCGGGGCGCAGGGGCCCGTCGGCGAGCAGGGCGAACCCGGAGAGCAGGGCACACGCGGACCGCAGGGGGCGCAGGGCGAGACCGGCGATCCGTTCGGCCTTGGATCGGCCGGCGTGATCGCCGCTGGAGGGCTTGTCGGCTCTGAAGGCATTGCGCAAACAGGGCTCCTGGCCAACACAGGCGACCCGGATACATCTCTTCCGGTCGTATCCGACCTTCTCGTGACCACGGGCGAAGGGACGATGACAATGAGCGCCGAAGGTATGCAAGTTGCCTCACTGGTCGACGAGGCCCTGCCAGGCTCAACCAATGTCACCGGCACGGTGATCGGCACTGTTGAAGCGGTCGGCATGACGCTTGTGGAATCGGGTAATGGTGAACAATTCCTCCTCGACGGTCTGACCGCTGCACCAGGCTCGGCAGTCTCGCTCGGGGTTGGCGAAGCCACTCCGGTCGGAAGCGCCGAGAGCAGTGCGATGTTCGGCGGCAATCTGCTGTCGGCAAACTCGCAAGCGGACGGAGACTTCGACGCAGGCGTGGTCAGCGACGGCGAACTCGTAACCTTCGAGCCCGGCTCGGACGAAAACGCACTTTCGCCGATCAACGAGTGGGCCGGCACATCAGAGAACGGCCTCGGCGATGCGGCTGACACTCTGCTGGACGTCGGCGGCAAGGGAAAAGGCCGCGGTCTCGGCTTGGTCAAAGGCGCTCCCGGAAAAGCGGTCGGGCTGAAAGGCGTGATCGTCAAGGTAACGGATACTACCGGACAGCTTGCCGACAAAAAGGGAGCCCTGCTCTCCGAAGATCAAACGGGAAGCGGATCTCACCAGGGGGCTCTGACCGGTCTTGTTGGCGGCCTGCTCAAAGCGGACGACTAGGCAGGTGACGGAGGGGCGCCGCCCCCTCCAGTTCCGCCTGGTTCAGACATTAATTCATGCGAACAGCAGACCGTACATCGATGGTCGCCATTCTGGCTATTGCCGGAATGGCGACCGCCTTTCCGGCAAGTGCTCAGGACTTGCCGGACCATTTCCGTAGCCGTCTCGATCCCGAGCGCGAAAGGACAGATCCTGCCGCGCCCGAGACAGCCTCGCTGCCGACCGGCACGACGCAGCTCAACGCCAGTATTCCTACAGGGCTGCAGATCAGCACTGTAAATTTCCGGGGCGTGCCTGTGCCCGCGAAAGTGGCGCGCGCCGCCGAGCCCTATATCGGCCGGCCCCTGACGTCCGATAATCTTCAGACCCTGGTCGATGCCTTGTCGGATGCCTATCGCGAAACCGATGTCGCCCTGTTCACCCTTGTCGTCCCCGAGCAGGATTTCGAGGGGGGCAATGTCGATCTCCTCGCCGCCGAGGGATATGTCGAGCAGGTCAAGATTGCGGGCGACCTGACAAAGAGTGAGCAGGCGCTCGTCGCGTCTCACGCCGCGCGGCTGACCAAAATCCGCCCGGCAAGCCGCGCTGTGTATGAGCGTAATCTTCTGCTGCTCGACGATGTGCCCGGGCTGACGGTTTCGGAAAGCCTTGCCCAGGGCAGTGAAAGAGGCGGGGTGAAGCTGCGTCTGGACGCTGAACAGAAGCGCACCGATTTCAGTGTCGGATATGACAGCCGCACGACGCGCCTGATCGATCAGGGGCAGGTCAGCGGCGAAGCGGCGGGGTACGGCCTGCTTCGCGCCGGAGACCAGACGCGTCTGAACCTTGCTGCCTCTACAGACTTCGAAGATTTCCGCTATGCCAGCCTGCAGCACAGCACACCGCTCGGCACGTTTGGCACGCGCGCTTCTGTCGGCGCGGCCGAGCTGCAATCGTTTGCTGAGGACTCCGGGCTGGAAGGGCGCGCCTCGCTCTATTCGCTCGGCCTGTCCCATCCCTTCGTGCGCTCCTCGCAGCAAAACCTGCGTGCTTCACTGGTGGCCGATGTGCTGAACAGCAACAATGCGGCCTTCGGCTCGCTTCTGTCGACCGAGCGCACGCGCGCGCTGCGCGGACGGCTCGCCTATGACTGGACCCGCGGCGATACGGTCGCTGCGGCGAGCGTGCAGGTGTCGCAAGGCTTCGATGTGCTGGAGGCCCGGATATCCCAGCCTGTCGGCGAGTTGGAGTTTCTGACGGCCGATGCGAATATCAAACTGGCGCAACGCTTTGCCGACCAGTATTATCTGAGGCTCAACCTGACCGGCCAATGGAGCGATGATCCCCTGCCCGCGAATGAGCGCTTCTCGGTCGGCGGGCCGAATTATGGCCGCGCTTTCGAGAATGGGGTTATTAATGCAGACACAGGTGCAGCCGCGCTTGTCGAGGCGGCGTACCGCCCCCTGAAAACCGGGAAATTCGCCGATAGCGAAGTCTATGCCTTTGCCGACTATGCGACGGTCGGCTTTGTCGGCCGCGACCTGCCGGAGAGACAGCTCGGCTCGGCCGGTGCGGGCATACGGGCCGCCTATTCAGACTTCGGCGAACTGGGGCTGGAAGCGGCAAAGCCTTATGAGACCCCCTCGCCCGATGATGCCGATGACTGGCAGTTCAATATCAGCTGGCGCATCACATTCGATCCGCGCTGAGTGTCAGGACGCTGGACGCGGTGCGAGCGCTCTGACCGCCTGAATAATATAGCCCGCCAGCGTGACGAGGGTGAGCGCGGCGGCGGCATAAATCAGAGCTTCGCCCAGCATGGCCTGCTGGTCCCAGAACCCCGGCGCCATCATCAGGCCAAGGCCGGCAAAGGCGAGCGCGATCTTGGTATGCTCGAACGTGGACGGGGTGAGCCTGTCTGGTCCGCCAAGCGCTTCGCCAAAGGTGGAGACGGCCTGGCAGCGCGCAACCAGCACCAGCGCCGCCATGCTGGCCGGGAGGCTGAGAGCGCCCGCAATAATCAGGCCTGCTACGGCAGCCAGCGTCAGCATCCGGTCGCCCCAGAGGTCCAGCATCGCACCGAGGCGTGAGGTCTCACCCAGGTGCCGGGCGAGCTTGCCGTCGACAATGTCGAGCAGGCCGCAGGCGAGAAACAGCCCTAGCGCGGCCCAACCCGGTCCGTTGATGGCGAGCAACGCAAAGAAAGGAAGCGTCAGGGCAAGGCGAAAGATGGTGACATTGTTCGAGATCATGGCTGTGGTCTCCTCCTAGAGCCAGCGCAGCGGCGGGGCGTCGGCCCGCAGGGTTTCGATCGTGGTGCGGAGTTTGGCCATGAACTCGGCCTTCTGGCCGCACCATCTGAAGGGCGCGCCGACAATGGCGCTGCAATTGAACGGGACGATGATGCGCTTGCCGCGGGGCAGGACGCGGCCGGCGCCCTGTATGTAGACCGGCACGATGGGCGCTTGCGGAAAAGCTTCGGCGAGGCGCGCGATGCCGGATTTGAACGTGCCCATCTCTTCGGCTTCGCCGCGGCTGCCTTCAGGAAAAATCACGAGGATCTCATTATTGGCGAGCGCCGCCTTGCAGCCTGCGAGCACGTCCTCACCCTCCTTTGCGCCCTTGCGATTGACCGGGATGATCCCGATCACATTGCGCGAAAACCAGCTCGACAGCGGGGTCTTCAGGAAGTGGTCGGCGGCCGCGACAGGACGGACCTGTTTCAGGCTGCGCGAGGGAAACAGGCAGAGCATCAGCAGCGTGTCGATATGGCTGTTGTGATTGGCCGCGATGATGGCCGGGCCTTTTGTCGGCAGGTTCTGTCGACCCCGCACATCGAGACCGATGATCAGCATCGCGAAGGGCCGCACGAGAACCACGAGAATGAAACGGCGGATGAGCTGCCACATCTTAGAAACGCTCCAGTGAATAATAAGCCAGCGCATGCAGGAAGAGCGGCGCGGTGAACATCAGGCTGTCGAGCCGGTCGAGCGCGCCGCCATGGCCGGGCAGAAGCCGGCTCGTATCCTTGACGCCAAGGTCGCGTTTGATGGCCGACATGGTGATGTCGCCAAAGAAGCCCGCCACCGGCAGGACGAGGCCGACAATGACGCTCGGCCAGAAGTCCAGCGGCGTAAAGTATGGCGCGAGCAGGACGAAGATGATTGTCGTCGTCAGGAAGCCGCCAATCGCGCCTTCCCATGTCTTGTTAGGCGAGACTTTGGGGCTGATTTTATGATGGCCAAACAGCTTGCCCCAGCAATACTGGGCGACATCGTTGAACTGGGTCACGAAGATCAGGAAGAAGACGAGGCCTGCCGGGCCGGCCTCAGGCACTTCCTCAAGCGGCGTGCGCATCAGGAAGGCGACGTGTCCGAGATTGAACACGCAGACGATGACGCCCCATTGCATGATGCCGGCCGTGGCGAGGAAGCCGTCCGTGCGCCCGAGAAAGGCCATCAGCATGGCCGTGGCGATAAAGATGTAGACGGGTGGGATGACCAGGAAATAGGCGAAATTGTCGATCCAGACGGCCCAGTAGACGATCAGCACGCTCGCATAGACGAAGAGCACGACAAGGCGGTCTTCCTTGCGCGTGGGCGCGAGGGTGAGAAATTCGCGCAGCGCGATGAAGCTGATGAAGGCGAAGAGGATGGTGAAGGCCTGCCAGCCGAGCAGGAGCGCGCCGCCAACGAGGGCGCAGATCACCCACCAGCTTTTCATGCGGGGGGCGAGATCATCCGCCGCGCCCGGTTTCACGTTCGGCAGGATGAGCGCGGCCAGCGAGCCGAGCACCAGCAGGCCGAGAAGCGCAGCAAACCCGAAAACGAGCGGAAGAGGTTGCGCAGAAATCCAATCCATGTTTTAAGCCTCATTAGTTTGTGAGCGTTTACTCACGTTGGAGACTTTCTGATGCAGAAGAGTTCAGGTGTCAACAAAATTCTCAATCACACCGCGGCGCATGTCGCGGGTGCGTTTCTCGGCATGGGGAGCTGGGCGGTGTTCGCCAATAGCGGCCATCCTCTGCCGGACATGGCTCTCGCGGGACTGGTTCAGGGCACGCTATCGGGCCTGATCACGCTGGTCATGAAGAAATGTCTTGAGGCGCTTTCGGCCCGGTTTGCGGGCGCATCCGCGCCGCTTGCGATCATGGCGCCGCCGTTCACCGTGTGCACGGTTTCTACCGCTGTGCTGATCGGGACGCATGCACTCGCGGGCACGCCTGAAATCCTCGCGACGATCGCTGTACCCGCCAGCGTCGCTCTCACTTATGCCATCATCTATTCGTACAGCCTCTGGCGCCAGAGAAAGGGCCAGACCGGAAAGGACGGCAACAGAAAGGTTCCAGCATGACCAATGAGCTTCTTGATATCCGCCGTCCGATCAGATCGCGCGAGTCCAGCTGGGCCGTGCAGGCCGCAAAATGGCTGGCTGCGAAGGACGTCACGCCAAACCAGATTTCGATGGCGAGCATGGGCTTTGCCGCGGTTGGCGGCCTCGCCTTCTGCCTTGTTCCGCACATTGACGGCGTCTTGCGCGTCTTTCTGCTACTCGTTGCGATTGCAGGCATTCAGGGCCGGCTCCTGTGCAACCTCTTTGATGGCATGGTTGCGGTCGAACATGGTGCAGGCGGCAAGGACGGGCCGTTCTGGAACGAGTTTCCCGACAGGGTCTCGGACTTTCTGCTGCTGACCGGCGCAGGCATAGGCTGCGGCCTGCCATGGCTGGGCGTGGTGGCGGCCGCGCTTGCGATCTTCGTTGCCTATGTCCGCGAGCTTGGCCGGGCGAATGCCCTTCCGGCTGACTTTGGCGGGCCGATGGCCAAGCAGCACCGGATGGGCGCGCTGACAGCCGCCGCAGCGCTCGCCCTGTTCGAGCCGCTCTGGGGCGGCTCCGGCCTGTTGCTGAGCGTTGCCCTGGCGATCATCGCGCTCGGCTCGATCCTGACGATCTACCTGCGCGCCAAGCGCCTGATTGCGGGTCTGAAAGCGCAATAAAGTCGCAACGCCCGCGCTTGCCAAGTTCGCTCAAGGGTGGTGGAAATCGCCCGGTATCAAAAAAGCGACCTTTAGGAGGATTTGATGGGCGTTCTGGACGGAAAAGTGGTGCTCGTCACCGGCGGCGGCAATGGCATCGGCAAGGAGTGCGCCCTGCTGGCCGCGAAAGCGGGTGCGAGAGTCGTCGTCAATGATCTTGGCGGCGGCCTGTCAGGCGCCGACGAAGGCGATGCGGGGCCGGCCGAGAAAGTCACTGCGGAAATCCGCGCTGCTGGCGGCGAAGCGGTGTCCAATTCCGACAGCGTGACCGACTACAAGGCCGTAGAAGGCATGGTCGAGCAGGCCAAGGATGAGTTTGGCGGCCTGCATGCCATCATGAATCCGGCCGGCATCCTGCGCGACGGCATGTTCCACAAGATGTCCGAATCCGACTGGAAAGCGGTCATCGACGTTCACCTCAACGGGACGTTCAATGTGACCCGCGCCTCGATCAATGAGTTTCGGGACCAGGAAGACGGCGCCTATGTCCTCTTCACCTCCACGACGGGTCTGATCGGCAATATCGGACAGGCCAATTACGGCGCCGCCAAGCTCGGCATTGCCAGCCTGTCGCACATCATCGCCATGGAAGGCGCGCGCAAGAATGTCCGCTCCAACGTCATCGCGCCGTTCGCCTGGACGCGCATGATCGCGTCCATCCCGGTGAAGGATGAAGCCGGCGCCAAGCGCGTCGAGCGGATGAAGAATGGCATGCGCGCCGACCAGGTCGCCCAGTTCGCGATCGCGCTTTGCGCCGATGGAGCGAAGGATGTGTCCGGCCAGATTTTCTCTGTGCGCGGCAATGAAGTCATCCTGTTCAACCAGCCACGGCCTGTGAAATCGGTCGCCCGGCTTGAAGGCTGGACGCCCGAGACCCTCATCGAGCAGGGCCTGCCGAGCATGCAGGGCAGCTTTACCGATCTTGGTCCAACGACCACAGTCTTCCCCTACGAGCCGATCTAGGGACTACGCAAAATGCAGGGTGAGGCAGGTCCGGCGGAGCCAGAAACCGTCATCAAGGAGTGTATCGTCCGCGATGGCGAGGAGTTCTGCCGGACGGTCTCACCCGATGGTGCCGCTGATCCGGGTACGGCGGCCGTCACCCAGACTGATTATCTCGCCTGGGCGAGGCCGTTCCTGAATGATCCGGTAGGCTGGGCGAATACGCATCTCCTGAACCTCGACACGCTGATCCCGCTCTCGATCCAGCTTGGCGCGATCGTGGCCGCGCTTGTCATCGGCATCGCCTTGGCCATCCCGCTCCGCAAGCGGGTCGCCGTGCTGGTGCGGCGCCTGCCTGACAATATTTCGCGTCACGTCCACGAGACGCTCCCGCAACTCGTGCGCCCGGCGCTCTGGGCGGCGCTGCTTTATCTGACGCAGGCCATATTGAGCGCAGCCGGCCAGGACAGCTCGCTGGTCAGGATCGCGACATCGCTGGCGCTTGCATGGCTGCTGATCCGGGTGGTTACGACCTTCCTACCAGAATTCGTCCGCAAGCCGCTCGCCTGGACGATCTGGGTGTTCGCGCTGTTTTACGCGTTCGGTGTGCTGGACGATGTGATCGACTGGCTGTCGAATGTCGGCCCGCCCTTTGCCGGCGGGCGGATCAGCCCGATCTTCATCGTCCAGGCGATCGCGACGGCCGCCTTCTTCCTGTTCATTGCCAACTGGCTGGCCAGCCGGCTGAAGACGCGTGTGCATGCGCTGCCCAAGGTCGAGCCGTCGCTGCGCATCCTGATGTCGAATGCGCTGCAGATCGGCCTGTTCTTCGGCGCGGCGCTGCTCACGCTGGCGGGGCTTGGCATTCCGCTCTCAGGGCTCGCCGTGATTGGCGGCGCGGTCGGGGTGGGCCTCGGCTTTGGCATGCAGCAGATC
>NZ_JBARZC010000609.1:0-2739 GCF_049649345.1 Henriciella sp.
ATCGACGCGCACGCGCTGCCGCCGGGCGGCCCGATCGGAATGGCGCCCTACGAGACCTGCTGGCACTGCGACTAGGAAACGGCCCCCCCGGCTTCGATTTTCCTTGAACCGGGCCGCGTCTCCGCTAGGGTTCCGGCTGATGTCCCTCTCCGTATCCCTGAAAATCAACAACCAGCCGCACACGGTCGACCTCGAAGACGCCCGTCCGACCCTGCTGGATGTGCTGCGTGAGCGCATTGGCCTCACCGGCACCAAGAAAGGCTGCGACCGTGGCCAGTGCGGTGCCTGTACGGTGCTGGTCGATGGCAGGCGCGTGAATAGCTGCCTCGCCCTCGCCATCAGCCATGAGGGAGCGGAGATCACCACGATTGAAGGCCTCGCCGAGGGCGATGAGCTACACCCTGTCCAGGCCGCCTTTATCGAGAATGACGGCTTCCAGTGCGGCTATTGCACGCCCGGCCAGATCATGAGCGCGGTCGGCCTGTTTCGCGAAGCCGGGACCGATCTCGACGCCGAACAGATGCGCGAGCTGATGAGCGGCAATCTCTGCCGCTGCGGGGCCTATGCCGGGATATCAGAAGCCCTTGGCGACGCCCAGAAGCGGCTCGCGGAGAAAGGCTCATGAATGTCTTCGATTATGTCCGGCCCGAGACGATTGGCGATGCGGTTTCTGCGAGCGCCAAACCGGGCGCGGCCTATCTCGCCGGTGGGACCAATCTGCTCGACCTGATGAAGGTCGGCGTCAGAGCGCCGGCGACTTTGGTCGACATCACGCGCATTCCGGACCTCCGCGAGATCACCGCGCTCGACGATGGCGACTGGCGCATCGGCGCGCTTGTGCCTAACGCCGATCTTGCCCGTCATGAAGGCTTCGCCAAGGCTTTCCCCGCCGCCGCGGAAGCCCTCCTCTCAGGCGCCTCGCCGCAGCTACGCAACGCGGCCACGCTCGGCGGCAATCTCATGCAGCAGACGCGCTGCCCCTATTTCTATGACACGGCCAGCGCCTGCAATCGCCGCGAGCCAGGCAGCGGCTGCGATGCGCTCGACGGGGAGACCAGCAAGCACGCCATCCTCGGCTGGACTATGACCTGCATGGCCACCCACCCATCAGACCTCTGCGCTGCGCTGATGGCGCTTGATGCCGTCATCGAAATCGAGGGGCCGACCGGTAAACGCGACATCGCGATCGACAGTTTCTACGCCCTTCCGGACGAGACGAATGCCGGCGGCGCTGAGCTCTCGCCCGGCGAACTCATCACCGGCATCCGCCTGCCCGCCAGCGGCCGCGATTTCGCCTGCCATGCGCGCTATCTGAAGGTCCGCGACCGCACCTCCTATGCCTTCGCGCTGGTGTCGGCTGCGGCCATGCTCGACGTGCAGGACGGCACGATAAAAGACGTGCGGATCGCGCTCGGCGGCGTCGCGGCCAAACCCTGGCGCGCCCGAGAGGCTGAAGCGCAGCTCAAAGGCAAAGCGGCGACTGGCGACGCTTTCGATGCCGCCGCCGAGACCGCCCTCTCCGGCGCTACCCCATCCGGCGACAATGCCTACAAGATCACCCTCGCAAAACGGCTCGTGAAGAAGGCGCTGAACGCGGCTCTCAGCGGTACGCCAGACCGGATGCCGGCTTTGCCCGGCTCGGTCTTTTCAACCCGGAAAGAGAGGGCATAGACATGGCCGATACACCGCCCCTCGCTGCCGGCCATACCCGCCTCGGCTCGAATGCCGGCCAGCCCATGACGCGCCGCGACGGCATCGCCAAGGTGACAGGCACGGCGAACTATGCCGCCGACAACCGGCCGGACAAATTGCTCCACGCGGTCTATGTCGAAAGCACGATTGCGCGCGGCAAAGTCACCTCGCTTGATGTCGAGGCCGCGCTTGCCCATCCGGGCGTCGTCCATGTCATGACGCCGGACAATACCCCGCCGCTCTCGCATGATCCGGACGACACATCGCTCCCGTTCAGCGCGAAGATCGACGTCCTCCAGAACTCGAATGTCCGCTATGCCGGCCAGCCCATCGCACTTGTCCTTGCCGAGACGCTGGAAGCGGCGACCGAAGGCGCGCGGCTCGTCAAAGCCGAGTACGAGACAGAACCCGCCCGCATCGGCATCGATGGCGGCGAAAAATTCGATGCGCCCTATGTCGGCATGGGGACGAACAAGGCCTTCACCAAGGGCGATATCGAGGCTGAACGCGCCAAAGCCCAGCACACAGTCGAAACCCGGATCGACACGCCGCTGCAATACCACAACGCCATGGAAACCCATGCCATCGTGGCGACGTGGGACGGAGACAAGCTCGCCGTCGATATGCCGAACCAGGCGATCGGCCTTGCCCGAAATGGCATCGCCACTTATTTCGGTCTCGACCCTGAAAACGTCACGCTGCGCTCGCCTTTCCTCGGCGGCGGTTTTGGCTCAAAGGCCGTCCTGCATGGCCCGTCCGTGCTGACCATACTCGCTGCGCGGGAGATGAAGCGCCCGGTTAAACTGTCCCTCAAACGCACCCAGATGTTCGGCCCTGTCCAGCATCGCAGCGGCACGCGCCAGACGGTTCGCATCGACATGGACGCCGACGGCAAACTCTGCGCGCTCGAACACACGGCCGATGTCACCACGAGCAGCTTCGACCTTTTCCTCGACGGCGCGGCCAATTCCGCGCTCAGCCTCTATGCAAGCCCTGCCATCGCCGTCAGCCACCAGGGCATCCGCGTCGACACGGGCACGCCCGGCG
>NZ_JBARZC010000610.1:0-1864 GCF_049649345.1 Henriciella sp.
TCCCGGCCCTGATTGCAGGTATCTTCATCATTGCTGGCGGTGCTGGCGGCTTTTATCTGAAGAGTTCCGGCTCTGCTGACGCTTCGACGGCGCCTGCATCGTCGCATGAGGGTGACTCATCTGATCACGATAAAAAGTCCTCCGGACACGGAGAGGACAAGAAAGCCAAGGACGGCCACGGCAAAGATTCGTCCGGCGAAAATGGTGATGTCACCTATCACAACTTCACACGCGAATTCGTCGTTCCGATCATTCGCAATGAGCAGGTCGTCAGCCTCGTCATTCTCAACCTCAATCTCGAAGTCGACAATTCCATCTCCGGCAAGCTCTTCTCGATGGAGCCGAAGCTGCGCGACAATATCATGACGACGCTAATCGGCATTTCGAATGACGGGAAGACGTTCAACTCGATGACGGAAATCGAGAATTACGAATATATTCGCGCCACCGTCCTGAAAAACCTTCAGGACAAGGTGGCGACCGAGATTCGCAATGTGCTGATTATGGATATGGCCAGGCAGGACCTCTGAGCACTGCCTGAAGCGGCTCCACGGGCCTATTCTGTAACTTTGTGAACCTTGTCGACGCTGGCGCTCAGGCTTGAGGACGTCCCGATCCTGAGCGCGCCGTTCTCGCTCGCAACATTCGTCACCGTGGTCATCACTTGAGGGGCCACGGTCCCGATGAATTCAGTGCCGGCGTAAAGATCGATCCCGAATTCGAAAATTTCGCCCGATTGCGCATCCAGCCCGGAAAGCTTCTGGCCGCGCCAGTTGTGCGTGTCGTCAGAGAGGTCGAGGACGTCGGTCCAGACCGTCTCGCCGGCGGAATCCTTGATATTGAGGATGGCGCGGTCGGCGCTGTCCGGCGCATTGATTTGGAAGTCCACCGGGTCGTCGGAATAGGGCACCCAGGAAGATTCCACCGTCACGGTCTCGCCGATCCAGTCGCTGGCAAACATCGCATGAATTTCGCCGATCATGCTCGCCATGTTTTCCAGGCTCTCATTGCCGCGAACCTGCTGTTCCAGCGTGGAGAAGGTGGCCAGCTGCTCAACGAATTGCGTTGAATCGAGCGGCGAGAGCGGGTCCTGATTGCGCAGCTGCGCGGTCAGGAGCTGGAGGAAAGTGTTGAACTCCTCGCCAAACTGCACCTGGCCAGCTGACGTATCGGTCTGCTGGCCTGTCGTGGCTGGCTGGGTGGTGGCTGCCGGATTGACAGTCGTCATGGTGGAGCCTTTCAGAGTTTGATGTTGAGACCGGCCGAGGCCAGCCTTATGGGCGGCGCGCGCCCCTGTTGCGGATCAGGCGATGCCGCCTGCGTATCGTTTCCAGCCTCCTGGCCAAATTGTGCTCCGGGCTCGCCCCAATGGCGGTCTCCCTGCGAGGCGTTCTGGCTGAAAGTCATGTCGCGCGCTGACAGCCCATGCTGTTCGAGCGACTGGATAAGCTGGAAGTGCATCTGGCGCAGCTTCGTCATCGCCTCGGGCGAATCGCCTGTCACGGCCACATGCTGCAGTGTCTGGCCGTCAAATTTGAATTCGATCGAGACCCGGCCAAGCTCGGGGGGATCGAGCTGGACGGAAATGCGGTCGGGGCGCTCGCCGCCGGACAGGCGCGAGGTCACAATGTCCGCGACATCGTCAGGCGCGGCGATCAGTGTTCCCGTCGCCGCGGTCATGCCTGGTTGGGCCGGAGCAGGCGCAGCTGCGGCCGGGGCGGAGACTTGCGATGGGGCGGTGGGCGACGCTGGCGCCATGGATCCGGCGAGGTTCTGGCTTGACGATTTGCCCGTCTGGCCCTCAACCCCGTCGGCGATCTCGGCGTGGCTTTCCAGCGAGAACACTTTGCCGGATGTTTCAGCC
>NZ_JBARZC010000611.1:0-3691 GCF_049649345.1 Henriciella sp.
GTTCTGCATCATGAGGTGATTATCGCGCTGCATGCAGCCGTGATCATCTGGCTCAGCACCGGCGCAGACAACCAGATCGCTGCGGCCACATTCGGCCTGCTCTGGGCGATGCGGATCAGCGCGAAGCTGCTCATCTTTCTCGGCGCCGCGAACGTCTCCGACGAATTCCTGCCGGGCCATCTCAAATATTTGTCGACCTATTTCAATACGGCGAGAACAACGCGCTATTTTCCCGTTTTTCTCGGCCTTGCGAGCCTCGTTGCATTCGCGCTGCTCTATCAGGGCCTGTCGCATATGGGCGGGTCGTTTGAGGCAGCAGGCTATCTGCTTGTCGGGACGCTGGCACTGCTCGCCGCAATCGAACACCTGGCCCTGATCGTGCCCCTGCCTGATCAGCGCCTCTGGTCGTGGGCTGTCCGCAAAAATGCGGACGCCGAAACTGAACAACAGAACGAAACACTCGAACTAGGGAGGACCTAATGGATTATGAGGGCTTTTTTGAAAGCGAACTGTCGGCGCTGAAAAGCGAGGGCAATTATCGCACTTTTGCAGACATTGAACGGCGCAAGGGGACATTCCCCGTGGCCGACAATCATGGTGATATCGGGCCTGAGACCGTCACGGTCTGGTGCTCGAATGACTATCTCGGCATGGGCCAGCATCCGGCCGTGCTTGAGGCCATGCACACGGCGCTCGACAAATGCGGCGCAGGCGCCGGCGGCACGCGCAATATCTCGGGCACGAACCATTATCATGTGCTGCTTGAGCAGGAACTTGCCGACCTTCACAACAAGGAGGGCGCGCTGCTGTTTACGTCGGGCTATGTCTCCAATTGGACGACGCTGAGCACGCTCGCGGCCCGGATTCCGGGCTGCTATGTGATCTCCGACGAGCTCAACCATGCGTCCATGATCGAAGGCATCCGCCACAGCCGGGCGCTGAAGAAAATCTTCAAGCATAATGATGTGAAGGATCTTGAGCGCGTCCTCAGCGAGCTGCCGGCCGATGCGCCCAAGCTTGTCGCGTTTGAATCGGTCTATTCGATGGATGGCGACATCGCGCCGATCAAGGAAATCTGCGATGTCTGCGACCGCTATAATGCGATGACTTATCTCGATGAGGTTCATGCGGTCGGCCTTTACGGCCCGCGCGGCGGCGGCGTTGCCGAACGCGAAGGCCTGATGGACCGGATCACGATCATCGAAGGCACGCTCGGCAAGGCGTTCGGCGTGCTCGGCGGCTATATCGCAGCCTCGACCACGATCTGCGACTATATCCGCAGCTTTGCCTCAGGCTTCATCTTCACCACCGCGCTTCCGCCGGCGGTTGCGGCTGGCGCGCTGGCCAGCATCCAGCATCTCAAGACCAGCGACATGGAACGGATGCGTCAGCGCCGCCAGGTCAGACGCGTGCGCGAGAAGCTGCGCGCGGTCGGCATTCCTGTCCTCGAAAATCCGAGCCATATCGTGCCGGTGATGGTGCGCGACCCGGTCAAGTGCAAGATGATCAGCGACACGCTCATGGCCGATCACGGCATCTATGTTCAGCCGATCAACTATCCGACGGTTCCCAAGGGCACAGAGCGCCTCAGGATCACGCCGTCGCCGATCCATTCGGACAAGGATATCGATCATCTGATCGAGGCGATTTCCGCGATCTGGTCGAGATGCGAACTCGCCCGGGCCGCCCGGCAGGTCGCTCAATCGGCCTGATCTGTCGCAAGGGTCGGGCAGTCTTGGGCGTCGTTATGCGTCCATGAGTGCACCGCGCCCGCCAAGGCAGGCCGCGTTATTGCGATCACGGGCCGCCGATCAGGCCGGACAGGGCGGTGATCGCTGCAAATCCGATGGCAAGGGCGAGCGTCGTGCTCCAGCGCGGCGGGCGCGGGACATTGCCTTCGGGAATGAGATCTTCCAGCGTCGCCGCCACAAGCAGGCCGGCAATCGCAGCCAGACATATCGCCTGCACCTCCGCCGGGGCGCTCCTCAGAAGAAGGTAGCCGATCGCGGCGCTGAGAAAGGTCGGCAGCGTGATGACTACGCCTGCGATCAGCCGCATGCGGCGCGAAACATCCTGCTTGCGCAGATTGGAGCTTGCCGCAAAGCCGCCGGGCAAATTCGCGACGAGCTGGGAGCCTGCCAGGAAGACGCCAAGTTCAAGCGATGCGGCCGAGCCGGCGCCGGTGATCAGGCCGTCGCTGACCAGGTCTGCCATGATCGCGGCATAGACCATCCAGGCGCTGGTCGTGCCGCCGGCGCGTTCGGAAAATCCGTTGACGGCCTTGGCTATACCGAGCGATGCGATCGCGCCCGCAATGAAGGCAAGGCCAATGGCCCACATCGCCGCCGAGTCCATCGCCCGCGGCATCAGCTCGACAGACACGATGGCGATGGCGATACCGGCCGCGCCGTGCAGTAGCGCCCCGTTCACCCAGCGCGGCGGGCGCATCGTCTCCGCCAGCAGGACGCCGCCAATATTCCCGAGCGCCGGGAGGGCGGCAAAGGCCAGAACGCGCATGAATTCGGTCAATCGATCACCTCAGGGCTGCACAGGCCGGCAGCACCTTTCGCGCCATGATAAAGCAAGGGCAATGGCAAGGCAGGCGTCGAATGTCGCGATGATAATGCCCCATTTGATTGGCGCCCTTGATTGGCGCCTTGCCGGGCCCGCCCGCCGAGCCTCACATGAGGACCGTATATATTATTGCCAAACTTCCGGCGATCAGAACGACCAGCGCCTGGGCGATCATGGCGAAGATCCAGGCTTTCGACAGCCCCATGAGCTTGCCGAGCACCAGGCCGGCGACGAAGAACAGGGCGAGCGCTGACAGCCAGTTCATGCCGAGAGAGAATACGGTGGTGAGATAGCCGACACCGAGCAGCAGATGCAGGCCCAGCCAGCCCGACGCTCTGACGAAGCGGTCGAACAGGATCTGGCGCGAAAGGGTGTCCGGCTGGCGTGTCTGGGAGTCCTGGGGATCAACGCCGGGGCTGAAATCGGTCATGCCAATCGCGCTTCCTCTTTGCTGGCCGTCTTGAGCGCCGACCGGCGGGACGCGGATGCGCCAAGCCTGGTCATCTCCATAGTCCTCGCTGCAGATGTGCGACGCTGGTTCGAACGAGTGCAACCGGCAGGGCAGGGCGAAAGTTCCCAGTTTCGTCCGGATTTCAACGAGGATTAAGCCAATACAATCTGGCATTGCGCCTGCGGCCTGCTGGCACCCTGCCTTTTATAGGCATGTATCAGGCAGGCGCGAGGGCGCGGAGTTCCGCCTTATCTACAGCCCGGCCAGTCCGCATTCAGTCCGAAGGGCGCGCTATGCCCGCCCGGCAATCAGTCGCCGCACCACTTTCGGCAGGTTCTCATCGGAAACGGGCTTGCTGAGCAGCATGTGGGATTTCACCCGCTCTGGCAGGTCATTTTCATTGTACCCGGTAATATAGGCATAAGGGATGCCTCGCCTGGCAAGCTCGTCGGCGACCGCAAAGGTGCTTTCACCGCCAAGATTGACATCCAGCAAGGCGGCCGAGAACCGCTCTGTGCTGACCAGCTTCTGCGCATCAGCCTCGGTATTCGCTGGTCCGACCACATCGAAACCCGCCCGGTCGAGAATGTCGCCGAAGTCTTCTGCGATCATCCACTCATCTTCCACGACCAGGACGCGGGGTCGAACATCGGACACGTTTGCAAC